>NZ_JBOHGB010000007.1:0-118642 GCF_050699935.1 Actinophytocola sp. | reverse complement strand
GTTCGTACGCGGCCCGCGGGTGAGCGCCGCCTTCGGGCCGGACGGCGAGCCGACGAAGGCCGCGCAGGGCTTCGCCCGCGGTCAGGGCGTCGACGTGTCCGCGCTGGAGCGGGTCGAGGTCGACGGCGTCGAGCACGTGGGGGTGACGAAGACCGACGTCGGCCGGGGCGCGGTAGAGGTGTGCGGCGGCGTGCTCGGCGAGCTCGTGGCCGAGCTGCGGGCGGACAAGAACATGCGGTGGAGCGACCCGAAGCTGTCGTTCAGCCGGCCGGTGCGCTGGCTGGTGGCGCTGCTCGGCTCGGAGGTCGTCCCGGTCGCGGTGTCGGCACTCGCGTCGGGCCGGACCACGCGCGTGCACCGGACCGCCGCGCCGCCGGTCGTGGACGTGCCGTCGGCGGCCGGATACCTGGACTTCCTGTCCTCGCACGGGATCACGGCGTCGATGTCGGACCGCCGCGCGGCGATCGTGTCCGCGGCGCAGGCGCTGGCCGCGTCGGTCGGCGGCACGATCGACGTCGAGGGCGAGTCGGCCCTGCTCGACGAGATCGCGAACCTGGTGGAGGAGCCGTACGCCATCCTCGGCGGGTTCGCGTCGTCCTACCTCGAGCTGCCGCGGGAGATCCTGACGACGGTGATGCGCAAGCACCAGCGGTACCTGCCGGTGCGGTCGGCGTCGGGGGAGCTGCTGGCCCACTTCGTGGCGGTGGCGAACGGCTCGTGCGACGCGGACGCGGTGCGCGCGGGCAACGAGGCGGTGCTGCGGGCGCGGTACGAGGACGCGAGCTTCTTCTGGCGTGCCGACCTGAAGGTGACGCCCGCGGCGATGAAGGCGGAGCTGTCCCGGCTGGCGTTCGAAGAGCGGCTCGGCTCGATGACCGACCGCGCGAACCGGATCGCCGCGGTGGCCACGGACCTCGCGCCCGCTCTGTCCGCTTCGGACCAGGCGACGCTCGGGCGGGCGGCGGCGCTGGCGAAGTTCGACCTGGGCTCGCAGATGGTGATCGAGCTGACCAGCCTGGCCGGTGTGATGGCGCGCGAGTACGCGGTCCGCGCGGGGGAGCCGGCGGAGGTGGCGCAGGCGCTGTTCGACATGGAGCGCCCGCGGTCGGCGGGTGACGCGCCGCCCGCGTCGCTCCCGGGTGCGGTGCTGGCGCTGGCCGACCGGTTCGACCTGCTGGTCGGCCTGTTCGCGGTCGGTGCCGCGCCGACCGGCAGCTCGGACCCGTTCGGCCTGCGGCGCGCGGCGGCCGGCGTGGTCAGCATCCTGCGGGCGCACCCGCCGGTGCGCTCGATCACGTTGTCGCGCGGCCTGTCGGCGGCGGCGACGCACGTGCGGGCGCAGGGCATCGAGGTCACCGACGCGACCCTGGCCGAGGTCGCCGAGTTCACGACAAAGCGGTTCGAGCAGCAGCTGCTCGACGCCGGCCACGACCACCGGCACGTGGCCGCGGTGGTGGCCCTGCCCCCGGCGACGGCCGACGAGACACTGGCGGAGATCGAGCGCCGGGTGGGCGACCCCGACTTCGCCGCGCTGGTGGCGGCGCTGCAGCGGGTCCGCCGCATCGTGCCGGCGGAGACCCCGGCGAGCTACGACCCGGCCCGGTTGACCGAGCCGGCGGAGAGCGCGCTGCACCAGGCCGTCGTGAAAGTCTCGGACTCGCTCGGCGCGGGTCCGCACCCGCTGGCGGACTTCGTGGCGTCGGCGACGGACCTGACCGCCCCGATCAACACGTTCTTCGACGACGTCCTGGTCATGGCCGAGGACCGCGACCTGCGCGCCGCGCGCCTGGGCCTGCTCGCCACGATCCGCGACCTGGCCGCGCCGGTCCTCGACTGGCAGGCCCTGGGCACCAGCTTCGCCCCGGAGTAACCGCGAGTCCCCCGTTCCCGACCGCGAGTCCCCAGCTCAGGACTGCCGGAGCTGGGGACTCGCGGTTAGAGGAGGACTACCTCGCGGGTGCCGTCCGTACCTTTGACGACCAGCTGTTCCCGGTTCTCGCGGACGGCTCGGTAGATGAAGTCGCCGTATCCGACGAGGCGACGGAGGGCCTCGGTGAGGGTCACGCCCTCGCGCTCGATCACGTTCTCGAGAGCAGCGACGGTGTCTGGGGATACCGCCACGTTGATCCGCTTCGGCTCCGCGCGCTGGCTTTGGGTGGTCTCGGCTCCTGCGCTCTTAGCCGACATGATCACATCCCGTGATGGTAGGTAGGGGCCAAACGGGTTAAGTGTATGTGTGGTGCCAGCACAGACGCAACACGCCAACTACACGTAATCGACACTTACGGACTGTTGAACCAGTGTCGACACCGCGTTATTCTCGTAGCTTGGCGCCGAGGAGGGCGACACGCACATGCCAGACACCAGTTCCGCCCCATATCGCGAACACACAACGACCTGGCGCGTGCACGGCGACCTTGCCGAACCGTGCCCGGACCGCAAGCCGAAACGACAGCTGCTGCGGAGCGGCATCGACCCGATCGACGAGACCTGGTTCGACGCCTCGGAGTGTCCTGTCGACACCCCGCTCTTCCTACTCATCCCCGTGCCGCGCTAGGAGCCAACTCGGAGTGGTGCGGAGGACCCCGCTTCGACCGTGGGGCCGTGCGCGTGGGCATGAACGGACCGACGAGCAGTAGCGGTCCTCGTCGCGGATGTCGTGGCGAAGGGCGTCCGCGCGTCAGGGCTGGTCGGAGTCGTCGGAGCGGCGACGACGACGCCTGCGTGACCGCCTGGTGTCGAACTCGCGTCCCGGGTTGACGCTCGCGCCCACACCGAAGAACGCGCCCACGATCGTCGCCGCCGCGCCCAGCAGGAGCGGCAGCATGATCCGCGCCAGCTCGGTCGCGAAGTCCGCGCTGATCGCGCGCACCCACAACCCGAGCACCAGCGCCAGGATCGTCAGCAGGATCAGGGAGCCCACACCCAGCAGCACCCACTTCTGCATCCGCAGATAGTGGTGCCGCGCCGCCGACTTCGCCTCGATCTCCTCCTGCTGTGCCTTCAGTTCCAGCTCCCGCCCGCGCGCGATCAGCTCCCGGTTGCCGGGCACGGACCGGTCGACCCAGGTGCCGTCCTCGTCGACCACGCCCGGCGGCGGCTTCCGGAGCCGGCGCAGCAGCCTCGACGGGTCGGGGGCCGGGGTCATGACGAATCCGGCAGTGGGAGCAGTGCGATGAGCGGCGTGTCGACGGGCTGGTCCACGCAGTCCTCGAACCAGGTGACCTCCACCCGCGCCGCGCCTTCCGCGTCACGGCCGATGATCGGCTCGGGACGCTGGCTCGCTGCCGGGCTGGTGTCCTGCATGATTTCGCCGTTCCTTAGGTGTGGCCGGCGATGCGTGGCACCGCCGGGAAGCGGGACCGGAGCGGGGTGTTCGCCATGCGAACGTCACTCTATAGAGCAGGGTAACTCCAGAATGCCACATAAACAACGACTATCGTGTGGGTAGTACGTGTTGCATCCATGTATTTGGCGTGCCAAACTTGGGGCGGCTGCCTAGTGGCGGCGGACATACGGCCATACGGAGGCGTTGTCCGGGGCGGGATCACAACAGGTCGATCAGTCGTCAGGAAGTGCTCGCTATGCGCACAGATCAGGATGTGGTCATGTCGGGTAACCGCCCGGACGTCGAAGCCGCTCATGAGAGCCGCCCCCGCACCGAACCGAAGCGGATCAACGTGGCCATCTCGCCGGACATGGTCCGCGCGCTGGAGAACGTGATCAAAGGTGAGGGCGTCACGCTCACCGAGGCGCTACGGCGCCTCGTCGGCTACGGCGACTTCGTCTACCGCGCCATCAGGGAAGGTGGTGAGCAGTTGACGGTCACCGGACCGGACGGCACCCGTGAGGTCGTCCTGCTCTAGCGCGTCCGGCGACGCGGCGTCCGGCCGACCGGCTGTGCCGGTATGGGGCGCCGTGGAGCCGGCGGCATCGGCCGGCGCACCGGCACGGCGCTGATCGTGAGGTCCTCGCCGTGGTGGGTCACGGACAGCTCCGGCCCCTCCAGCAGCTCGTACGTCGCTTCGTCTGGACGGATCTCCACAGCGAAGCGGCTGCCCCGGTAGGTCATCCGGAAAGCCAGTCGGGTGATCGCCCGGGGCAGCCGTGGGGCGAAGCCGAGCGAGCGGTCGTGGTCGCGCATCCCGCCGAACCCGGCGACGGCGACCACCCACGCACCGGCCAGCGAGGCGATGTGCAGGCCGTTGCGCACGTTGTGGTGCAGGTCGTGCAGGTCGGTCAGCGCCGCCTCGGCGAAGTAGTCGAGCGCGAGGTCGAGATGGCCGACCTCCGCGGCGAGCACCGCCTGCGGGCACGCGGACAGCGAGGAGTCCCGCACGGTGCGCGGCTCGTAGTAGGCGACGTTGCGTGCCTTCTGCTCGGCGGTGAACGCGTCACCGCGCAGGTACATCGCCATGACCAGGTCCGCCTGCTTGACCACCTGCTTGCGGTACAGGTCGAAGTACGGGTAGTTCAGCAGCAGCGGGTAGTGCTCGTTCGGCGTGTTCTCGAAGTCCCACTCGGCATGCTCGGTGAACCGCTCCGACTGCGGGTGCACCTCGAGCACGTCGTCGTAGGGCAGGACCATGTTGTCCGCCGCGTTCCGCCAGGCCTTCGTCTCGTCCTCGGTGACGCCGAGCATGGCCGCCGCCTCGGGCTGGCGCGCGCAGATGTCGCTCGCCTCGCGCAGGTTCCGTTGGGCCATCAGGTTCGTGTACACGTTGTTGTCCACCACGGCGGTGTACTCGTCCGGACCGGTGACGCCGTCGATCCGGAAGCCGCCGTGCACGTCGTGGTGGCCGAGCGAGGTCCACAGCCGCGCGGTCTCGACGAGGAGCTCGACGGCGTGGTCGTGCTCGAACTCGGTGTCCTCGGTGGCGGCGAGGTAGCGGACCGTGGCGTCGGCGACGTCGGCGGAGACGTGGAACGCGGCCGTGCCCGCCGGCCAGTACGCCGAGCACTCGGCACCGTTGATGGACCGCCAGGGGAAGGCGGCGCCGTCGAGGCCGAGCGCGTCCGCCCGCTCGCGCGCTTTGTCCAATGTGGAGTGTCGCCAGCGGAGCGCGTCGCGGGCGGACTCGGGCACGGTGTAGGTGAGCACAGGCAGCACGTAGGTCTCGGTGTCCCAGAAGGAGTGTCCGTCGTAGCCGGGGCCGGTGAGGCCCTTCGCGGCGATCGCCCGGCTCTCGCCGCGGGCCCCGGCCTGCAGGACGTGGAACAGCGCGAAGCGGACCGCCTGCTGCAGCTCGTCGTCGCCGGTGATCTCGACGTCCGCGTTGGCCCAGAAGTCATCGAGGTAGCGCCGCTGCTCGGTGAGCAGGCCCGCCCAGCCGGTCTGCAGCGCGCCGGACAGTGCCGCGTCGACCTGAGCGCGCAGCGCGGGCGCGGACCGGCGGGCCGACCAGCCGTAGCCGAGGTACTTGGTGAGGCACAGCTTCGAGCCGGCCGGCACGTCGACCGCGGCGGTGAGCCGGGCGAGGTCCTCCTCGGCGTGGATGTCGCAGCGCAGCCCGTCGTCGGTCTCGAGTTCGTGGTCCATCGCGGCGGCCAGCCGCAGGTGGGACCTCCTGGTGCGGTGGACGAGCACCGCGCGGTAGTCCTTCGCCACGGCGTCCTCGGCGACCAGCGGCGAGGACAGCGTAGCGGCCACGCGGGGGTCCTTGCTCTTGGACTCGATCGGCTCGTTGGCGAGCAGGTCCGACTGGACGACCAGCTGCACGCCGCCGTCCATGGGCTCGACCTCGTAGCGGATCGCGGCGACCGCACGCTGGGTGAAGGAGACCAGCCGCTCGGTGCGCACCCGGACCCGGCGGCCGGTCGGCGACTCCCAGACGGTGTCGCGGCGCAGCGTGCCGGAGCGGAAGTCGAGCACGCGGTGGTGCTCGACCGCGCGGCCGTAACGCATGTCGAGGGGCTCGTCCTGGACGAGCAGCCGGACGATCTTGCCGTCGGTGACGTTGACGATCGTCTGGCCGTCCTCGGGGTAGCCGTAGCCGGCCTCGGCGTAGGGGAGTGGGTGCTGCTCGTAGAAGCCGTTGAGGTAGGTGCCGGGCAGGCCGCGCGGCTCACCCTCCTCGAAGGTGCCGCGCAGCCCGATGTGGCCGTTGGAGAGCGCGAAGATCGCCTCGGTCTTCTCGAGCGCGTCGAGGTCGAGGGTGTTCCAGCGCAGTTCCCAGGGGGAGACCTGGAAGCCGTGGTTGTTCATGACTCGTCCAGCAGCTCGGCGAGGTCGGTGACGACGATGTCCGCGCCGTGGGCGCTCAGCGCGTCGGCCTGCCCGACCCGGTCGACGCCGACGATGTAGCCGAAGCCGCCGGTTCGGCCGGCCTGCACGCCGGAGAGCGCGTCCTCGAACACCGCGGACGCGGTCCGGTCGACGCCGAGCGCCTCGGCGCCGGCGAGGAACGAGTCGGGCGCGGGTTTGCCCTTCAGCGCGCGTTCGGCGATCACGACGCCGTCGATCCGCGCCTCGACGTACCCGGACAGGCCGGCCGCCTCGAGCACGGCCTCGCCGTTGGCCGAGGAGGTGACGACGCCGATCCTGATGCCGGCCGCCTTCGCGGCCTGGAGGTAGCGCACCGAGCCGGGGTAGGGGTTGACGCCGCGCTCGGCGATGATCTGCTGGACGCGCACGTTCTTCCGGTTGCCCACGCCGTGCACCGTGTCGTCGGAGGTCGGAGCGTCCGGCGCTCCCTCGGGCAGGGTGATGTCCCGCGAGGCGAGGAACGCGCGCACCCCGTCGAACCGCGGCCGGCCGTCGACGTAGTTGTTGTAGTCCGCCTCGGTGAAGGGCTCGTACGCGGCGCCGTCCCGTGCCCGCAACAGCGAGTCGAAGGTTTCCTTCCAGGCGGCGCGATGCAGCTCGGCGGTGCCGGTGAGCACACCGTCGAGGTCGAACAGGCAGGCGGTCACGTGGTCTGGAAGGCCGATCACAGGGGGCACGCTACCCAACCCGGGGCCGCCCTGTACGCACCCCGCCCGATCCTCGTAATGAGACTGTCAGGTAGTGGACCGACCCGGCGGCACCACACGGGTGCCGCCGGATCGGATACGTCCACTGGCCCTAGCGGGACAGACCAGACGATCGTCGGGACGCGTCGTTCACCGCTCGCCGTAGCCGCCGCCGCCCGGGGTCCGGATCTCCAGGGTGTCGCCCGGCTCGAGGTCGGCGCTGTCGCAGCCGGACAGCTCACGCACCTCGCCGTTCGCGCGGAGGATCCGGTTCCGGCCCAGGGCGCCGGGCTCGCCGCCCGCCATGCCGTACGGCGGCACGCGGCGGTGCCCGGTCAACGTCGACACCGTCATCGGCTCGCGGAAGCGGATCCTGCGCACCGCGCCGTCACCACCCCGCCACCGGCCCGCGCCGCCGCTGCCCCGACGCACGGCGAACTCGTCGAGGAACACCGGGAAGCGCCATTCCAGCACCTCCGGATCGGTCAGCCGCGAGTTCGTCATATGGGTCTGCACCACCGACGCCCCGGGGAAACCGTCACCGGCCCCCGAGCCCGAGCCCACCGTCTCGTAGTACTGGAGGCGCTCGTTCCCGAACGTCACGTTGTTCATGGTGCCCGAGCCTTCCGCCTGCGCGCCCAGCGCGGCGTAGAGCGCGCCCGTGATCGCCTGCGACGTCTCCACGTTCCCCGCCACCACGGCCGCCGGGTAGGTCGGCGCCAGCATCGAGCCGGGCGGGATGACTATCCGAAGTGGACGCAAGCAGCCGTCGTTGAGGGGGATCTCGTCGGCCACGAGCGTGCGGAACACGTACAGCACGGCCGCGGTCGCGACGGAGGACGGGGCGTTGAAGTTCGTGCCCAGCTGCGGGGACGTGCCGGTGAAGTCGATGACCGCGGAGCGGTCGGCCCGGTCGACCGTGATGCGCACGGCGATCACCGAGCCCGAGTCCAGCTCGTAGCGGTACTCGCCGGCCGCCTGGGACGTGGCGAGGGCGTCGATGACCCGCCGGACCGCCTCCTCGGCGTTGTCCTGCACGTGGCGCATGTACGCGCGCACCACGTCCAGTCCGAAGTGGTCGATCATCTTGCCGACCTCCGCCACGCCCTTGGTGTTCGCGGCGATCTTGGCCCGCAGGTCGGTGAGGTTCGTCTGCGGGTCGCGGGAGGGATACCGCGCGGACGACAGCAGCGCGAGCGTCTCCTCGTCGCGCAGCCGGTCGTCCTCGACCAGCAGCCAGTTGTCGAACAGCACGCCCTCCTCGTGCACCTCGCGGCTCGTGGCCGGCATCGAGCCCGGCGTGATGCCGCCGATCTCCGCGTGGTGACCGCGTGACGCGACGAAGAACAGCAGATCCTCGCCGGAGAACACCGGAGTCACGACCGTGACGTCCGGCAGGTGCGTGCCGCCGTGGTACGGGTCGTTCACCGCGTACACGCTGCCCGGCCGCATCTCGCCGCCCGCGCGCCGGATGACCTCCTGCACACTCGTGCCCATCGATCCCAAGTGGACCGGAATGTGTGGCGCGTTCGCGATCAGGTTGCCCTCGGCGTCGAACAGCGCGCACGAGAAGTCCAGCCGCTCGCGGATGTTGACCGACTGCGCCGTCGACTCGAGCGCGGTACCCATCTGCTCGGCGATCGACATGAACAGGTTGTTGAAGATCTCCAGCAGCACCGGGTCCGCCCGCGAAGCATCCACATCGGACTCATCGGCGACGGTCGCCTCGCGGGCCACGAGCAGGTGCCCCGACTCGGTCAGCGAGGCGCGCCAGCCCGGCTCGACCACCGTGGTCGCGTTCGCCTCGGCGATGATCGCCGGGCCGGTGACCGACTCGCCGGGGCGCATGCGTTCCCGTTGGTGCAGCGGCGCGTCCCGCCAGCCGCCCGCGGTGTAGAGCGACACCGTGCCCGGTTCGGCGGGCTCGCCCGCGATCGCGGCGTGCGAGAGGTCCGGCTGCTCGGTCAGGCCGGTCGCCTCGACCGACACCGCCTCGACGATCAGCGGGCGGTCCATGAGGAACGAGTACGTCCGCCGGTAGCCGCTCTCGAACTCGGCCGTCATGTCCGCCGGTGAGCTCAGCTCGACCTGCACGGTGGTGTCGGTGCCGTCGTAGCGTAGGTGCGCGCGGCGGGTGACCCGGATGCGGTCGGCCGGCACGCCCTCGTCGTGCAGCTCGGCGGTCGTGGTCGCGGCCAGCTCGTCGGCGACCTCGCGCAGCCGGGGCATCGTGCCCGCGTCCAGCGGGGCGACCACGGACTGCTCGCGCATCGCCGTCGTGTTCGCCAGACCGATGCCCAGCGCGGACAGCACGCCGGCCATCGGCGGCACGAGCACGGTCCGGATGCCGAGCGAGTCGGCGACCGCGCACGCGTGCTGGCCACCCGCGCCGCCGAACGTCGTCAGCACGTACTCGGTGACGTCGTGGCCCTTCTCGACGGAGATCCGCTTGACCGCGTTCGCCATGTTGGCGACGGCGATCCGCAGGAAGCCCTCCGCGACCTGCTCGGGCGTGCGCCCAGTTCCGGTGTGCCTGGCGATCTCGCCGGTCAGCTCGGCGAACTTCGCGCGGACGATCTCCGCGTCGAGCGGCTCGTCGCCGTCCGGGCCGAACACGTGCGGGAAGTGCGCGGGCTGGATGCGGCCGAGCATGACGTTGGCGTCGGTGACGGTCAGCGGGCCGCCGCCGCGGTAGCAGGCCGGGCCCGGGCTCGCGCCCGCGGAGTCCGGGCCGACGCGGTAGCGGCTGCCGTCGAAGTGCAGGATCGATCCGCCGCCGGCGGCGACCGTGTGGATCGCGAGCATCGGCGCACGCAGCCGGACCCCGGCGACCTGCGTGTGGAAGACGCGCTCGTAGTCGCCCGCGAAGTGGGACACGTCGGTCGACGTGCCGCCCATGTCGAAGCCGATGACCTTGTCGAACCCGGCGAGCTGGGACATCCGCGCCATGCCGACGATCCCGCCCGCAGGCCCGGACAGGATCGCGTCCTTGCCCCGGAAGTGACCGGCCTCGGCGAGCCCGCCGTTGGACTGCATGAACATCAGCCGCACGCCCGCGAGCTGGTCCGCCACCGCGTCGACGTAGCGGCGCAGCCCGGGGGAGAGGTACGCGTCGACGACGGTGGTGTCGCCGCGCGGGATCAGCTTCATCAGCGGGCTCACCTCGCTGGACAGCGAGATCTGGCCGAAGCCGAGCTCCTCGGCGAGCTTGCCGATCGCCTCCTCGTGCGCGGGGTGGAGGTGGCTGTGCAGGCAGACGACGGCGAGCGCGTCGATGCCGTCGTCGCGTGCCTGTCTCAGCTCGGTGCGCAGCGCGTCGAGGTCCGGCGGGCGGATGACGGTGCCGTCGGCCTGGATGCGCTCGTCGACCTCGATGACCCGCTCGTAGAGCAGCTCGGGCAGCTCGATGTGCCGCGCGAAGATCTTGGGCCGGTTCTGGTAGGCGATGCGCAGCGCGTCGCGGAAGCCCTTGGTGATCACCAGCGCGGTGCGCTCGCCGCCGCGGGTGAGCAGCGCGTTCGTGGCGACGGTGGTGCCCATGCGGACCTGGTCGACAGTGACTTTGCCGCTGACGGCGCCGCTGTGCGCGGGCATGTCGTCGTCGGGTCCGAGGCGCAGGAGCGCGCGGATGCCGGCGACCGCGGCGTCGGCGTAGCGGGCCGGGTTGTCGGAGAGCAGCTTGTGGGTCGTGAGTGCTCCGTCTGGGTCGAGCGCAACGATGTCGGTGAACGTGCCGCCGCGGTCAACCCAGAACTGCCACCCGGTCATCTACCCAGTGTTACCCACCTGGGCTGCGACAGCACACACTCAGTGACCGATATCCAGTGATCGCTCGATGCCGAGATGGGCTCGCAGCACGGACTGGAACGTGGCGTCGAAGTCGTCGTAGCGGGCACGCAGCGCGTCGCCGGGCCAGTCCGGCGGGAGCAGTTCCGGTGGCAGGAGCGGGTCGGCGACGAAGTGCCGCAGGACGGCCGCCGCGAGGATGAACCTCTCCGGCAGGGCCTCGGCCTCGTCGAGGGCGGCGTGCAGCAGCCGGGCCCGGGTTGCCCAGCCGTCCAGGTCCCACAGCGCCACCGCCAGGGCTCCGGGGTCGCTGTGGGACTCCGCCGGACGGCCGAGCAGCACCACGCAGTCCGTGCCGTCGAGGCCCGACAGCGGGCGGGTGAGGTTCGCCGGGCGCAGCCAGGTGCCCTCACGCAGCTCGGCCAGGCGCAGCTCGGCCATCGCCTGGCGGAACGCCGTGCGCTCGGCCGGCGGCCGGCGGTCCGCCGTGACCACGGCGATCTCCCACTCGCCGGACCACGGGCGGATCTCGGGCGCGCGGCTGTGATCCTGGCGCGCCTGGCGCCGGCTCAGCCGGGACGTGAGCGCGTAGTCGCCGTCGGTCTGCACGAGGTCGCCGGCCGCGACCATCCGGGACAGCGCCACCCGGATCGTGCCCTCGGCGATGCCGAACAGCTCGCCGACCTTCACCAGGCCGCGGGCCGCCAGCCGCGGCGGGTGTGCGCCGAGCAGCGTGCTGAGCACGGCCGACCGGGCGGTCAGCGGGCGCAGGCCGGGAACGTCGCGCATCCAGTTCCTTACGGATCTAGCATCACGTGTCCGACAAATGTAACATGGCCGCCATGCCGGCAACTCATGAAGTGACCAACCAGGTACCGCCGCTCACCGGGCACGACCTCGCCGACGACGCCGCGTTGCTCGAGGGCCTGCGTCGGGAGGGCGCCGCCTGGGCCGAGGACGACGTGCACGCGCTGGGCACCCTGGCCGGCGGCCGGGAGGCCCAGGAGTGGGGCCGCCTCGCCAACGAGCACGAGCCGGTCCTGCGGACCCACGACCGCTACGGCAACCGGATCGACGAGGTGGAGTACCACCCCGTCTACCACGAGCTGATGACCGTCGCGGTCGAGCAGGGCCTGCACGCCGCCCCGTGGGCCGACGAGCGCGCCGGCGCGCACGTGGCGCGTGCGGCGAAGTTCTACCTGTGGGGCCAGGCCGAGGCCGGGCACCTCTGCCCGATCTCGATGACCTACGCCGCGGTCCCCGCGCTGCGGCACGACGCCGAGCTCGCCGCGCGCTTCGAGCCGCTGCTCACCGCGGGCGTGTACGACCCGGGCCCGCGCGTGCCGGAGACCAAGCGCGGCCTGACCGCCGGCATGTCGATGACCGAGAAGCAGGGCGGCTCCGACGTCCGCGCGAACACCACCCGCGCGGTCCCGCGAGGCGACGGCGGCTACCTGCTGACCGGCCACAAGTGGTTCACCTCCGCGCCGATGTGCGATGTGTTCCTCGTGCTCGCGCAGGCGCCCGGCGGCCTGTCCTGCTTCCTGCTCCCGCGCGTGCTGCCCGACGGCACCCGCAACCGGATGCACCTGCAGCGCCTGAAGGACAAGCTCGGCAACCGGTCCAACGCCTCCTCCGAGGTCGAGTACGACGGGGCCGTCGCGTGGCTCGTGGGGGAGGAGGGCCAGGGCGTTCGCACGATCATCCAGATGGTCAACATGACCAGGCTGGACTGCGTGATCGCCGGCGCCGCCGGGATGCGTGCCGGGCTCGTGCAGGCCGTCCACCACGCCACGCACCGGCAGGCGTTCGGCGACTACCTCGTCGACACCCCGCTGATGCGCAACGTCCTCGCCGACCTGACCGTCGAGTCGGAGGCCGCCACGACGCTCGCGATGCGGCTAGCCGGCGCCACCGACCGCGCCGCCGCCGATGACGAGCGGGCCGCGGCCTTCCGCCGGCTCGGCCTCGCGGTGAGCAAGTACTGGGTGTGCAAGCGGACCTCCGCGCACGCGGCCGAGGCGCTGGAGTGCCTGGGCGGCAACGGGTACGTCGAGGAGTCCGGCATGCCGCGGCTCTACCGCGAGGCGCCGCTGATCTCCATCTGGGAGGGCTCGGGCAACGTGGCCGCGCTGGACGTGCTGCGCGCGATGCGGTCGGGTACCGAGGCGTTCCTCGACGAGGTCGAGCAGGGTGCCGGAGCCGACGCCCGGCTCGACGCCGCGATCCTCGCGCTGAAGGGGGAGATCGCCGGGCTCGCGGGCGACCCGGTCGCCGCGCAGGCCGGTGCGCGGCGGCTGGTCGAGCGGATGGCGTTGGTGCTGCAGGGATCCCTGCTCGTGCGGCATGGCCACCCGGCGGTGGCCGACGCCTTCTGCGCGTCCCGGCTGGAGCACGACTGGGGCGTGGCGTTCGGCACCCTTCCGTCCGGAGTGGACACCGCGGCGATCGTCGAGCGCGCTCGGATCAAGTGATGGCGCCGGCTGTCCGGACGGAGACCGAGGACGGGGTCCGGTCGATCATCCTGTGCCGTCCCGGCGAGTACAACACGATCACCCCGCAGCTGCGCGACGAGCTGGCCGCCGCCGTCGACGAGGCGGACGCGGACCCGGACGTGCGGGTGATGCTGCTGCGCGCGGAGGGTCGGGCGTTCTGTGCCGGCTACGGCCTCGACTGGTCGACCGAGCTGCAGGCGGACGAGCGGGCGTGGGACTCCGCGCGGGACTACCGGCTGCTGAGCACGTTCGTCGACGTGTACCTGAAGCTCTGGTACGCGGCGAAGCCGACGGTCGCGGCCGTGCAGGGCTGGTGCATCGCGGGCGGGACGGACCTGGTGCTGTGCACGGACCTGATCGTGGCGGGGGAGGGCGCGACGTTCGGCTACCCGCCGGCCCGGGTCTGGGGCGTGCCGACGACGCCGATGTGGGTGTACCGGCTGGGCTTCGAGCAGACGAAGCGCTACCTGCTGACCGGCGACGAGATCCCGGCCCGGCGGGCGGCGGAGATCGGCCTGATCTGTGAGTGCGTCCCGGACGAGGACCTGCTGGCGCACGCTACGGGCCTGGCCCGGCGGATGGCGATGCTGCCGGGCAACCAGCTGGAGATGCTGAAGCTGATGTGCAACCAGACCGCGGAGAACATGGGCCTGCGCTCGGCGACGACGCTCGGCCGGCTGTTCGACGGCGTCGCCCGGCACACGCAGGAGGGCCAGGACTTCGTGGCCAGGTCGCGTGAGGTCGGCTTCCGCCAAGCGGTCCGCGACCGAGACGACCCCTTCGGCGACTACGGCTCCCGCACCCGCTGACCAACCCGCGAGTCCAACGTTCCGGACCCGCGAGTCCAACGTTCCGGACCCGCGAGTCCAACGTTCCGGACCGGCGAGTCCGGCGTTCGGGCATCAGGAACAAGGGTCCAATTGGCGGAAATTGTCCAACTATCCGTTGACTTTGGTAGATCTGCGCTGCCACGATCTTCGCGGCGACGGACACCCCTGCACCGTCGCGTTTCCTTATGTGGAGGCGTAATGCGAAAACGTCTTACCTTCCTCCTCGCCGCTCTGGTCCTCGCGATCGCGGGCACGGTCACCGTGTCCATGGTCGCTTCGCCCGAGGCGGCGGCGGACGAGTGCTACACGTGGAACCGCACGCTGTCGCAAGGAGCGAGTGGCTCGGACGTGACCCAGCTGCAGATCCGGGTGGCCGGCTGGGTCTCGTCGGGTGAGAACCTCGCGCTCGACGGCCAGTACGGCCCGGCCACGGCCAACGCCGTGAAGCGGTTCCAGGCCGGGTACGGCCTCGGCGCGGACGGTGTCGCCGGCCCGCAGACCTTCGGCAAGCTCTACCAACTCCAGGACGGCGACTGCACCCCGGCGCACTTCGCCTACTCGGAGTTCGACGACAACTGCGGCGCCAACAACTTCAACGGCGGCCGGGTGTCGGCGGCGACGGCGAAGCGGAACGTCCTGCGAGTCATGTGGCAGCTGGAGGCGATGCGACACAAGCTGGGCGACCGGCCGATCGTGATCACCTCGTCCTTCCGCAGTGTCTCCTGCAACGCCTCGGTCGGTGGCTCGTCCACGAGCCTGCACATGTACGGGCAGGCGGCCGACCTCGGCCTGTCGAGCAGCCCGTCGCAGTGCCAGATGTGGAACGCGGGCAAGTCGGCCGGATTCGAGGAGCTGCTCAGCCAGGGCTACCCCGGCCACAACGACCACACCCACGTGGGCAACAAGTCGAGCCGCTTCTGGAGCGCGCCGAACTGCTGAGGTGAGTCACTGAGAAAGGCCCGGGTCCTGCGCGGACCCGGGCCTTTTCGGCAGGATTGCAGGCATGCGTGCGTGGCGAGTCGAGCGGCCGGGCCCGGCGGCGTCCGGCCCGATGCGGTTGCGGGAGGTCCCAACGCCCTCACCCGCGCCCGGCGAGCTGCTGGTCAAGGTGCGCGCCTGCGGGGTGTGCCGGACCGACCTGCACGTGGCCGAGGGCGACCTGCCCGTGCGCCGGCCGCTGGTGGTACCCGGCCACGAGGTCGTCGGGCAGGTGATCAACGGGGCCGGAGACTTCGTGCCCGGTGACCTGGTGGGTATCGCGTGGCTGCGGGGCACCTGCGGCGCCTGCCGGTACTGCCTGCGCGGCGCGGAGAACCTCTGTCCCGACTCGCGCTACACCGGCTGGGACGCCGACGGCGGCTACGCGGACCTCGCGGTCGTGCCGGTCGACTACGCGCTGCGGCTGCCCGACGGGTACAGCGACAGCACCCTCGCGCCGCTGCTGTGTGCGGGCATCATCGGCTACCACGCGCTCGTCCGGGCGGAGCTGCCGCCGGGCGGGCGGCTCGGCGTGTACGGGTTCGGGGGCAGCGCGCACCTGGCCATGCAGGTGGCGATCGCGCGGGGTGCGAGCGTGCACGTGATGACCCGCAGCCCGGCGGCCCGGCGGCTCGCGCTCGAGCTGGGTGCGGCCACGGCACAGGGGGCGGCCGACGAGCTGCCCGAGCCGCTGGACTCGGCGATCCTGTTCGCACCGGCCGGTGAGCTGGTGCTGCCGGCGCTGGCCGCGCTGGACCGGGGCGGGACGCTCTCGCTCGCGGGGATCCACCTGACCGACATCCCGCCGCTGAACTACGAGCGGCACCTCTTCCAGGACCGGCAGCTGCGCGGGGTCACGGCCAACACGCGTGCGCACGCGCGGGAGTTCCTTGAGTTCGCCGGGCGGCACCGGCTGCGCGTCGAGACGACCGACTATCCGCTCGAGACGGCCGACCGCGCGCTGCTGGACCTCGCCGAGGGGCGGGTGACCGGCGCGGCCGTCTTGGTTCCGTAGCGCCGCCGGCGGCGGGCCCGTTCAGCGGCAGCCACAGCCAGTCGAGCAACGCGGAACCAGCACGAACCGCGTACTTGCCTACCGCACCCAAGGGGAACGGGCTGAAAACCAGCTACCGGTACGTGCCGAACTGGACGGCACCGGCCCACGGTGACCACAAGGGTTAGATTCCGGGGAGGCGGATCTGTCTCGCACGGGCACACTCCGTCGTCCCGAATGGACAGCAGGTCGCGGATGTCGCGCAGGCGCAGCCCAGCCGCTGGCAGCCCTGGATGAAGCGCGGCCGGTCGACGGTCTCCGGCGGGAACCGCCGGTAGCCCCCGGAGGTTCGCGGCGGCGGCGCGAGCAGCCCCGCCCGCTCGTCGTAGCCGATGGTGTCCGGACCGACCCCGGCCGCCGCGGCGAGTTCGGCGACCAGCAGGCCGGCAGGCGCGCTGGTGGTCATGGCAGTTCCGCCTCCCCGGAATTCACAGTGTTGGTTTCGTTGAAGGACGGAAGGGTCTGCTTGGTCACGTACTTGTGGCTGGCTTGCGTCACGTTCCCCTGAGGTGCGGTCGCGATGCCCTCGGCCTGATTTGCTCTTGCGGTTGACACAAGGGGTGTCATGAACCGACGGTAAACCTTGGAGTCCGGTCCAGGGTCAAGCCTGCCGCTGCGGTCCGACCAGGGACATGCTGTGCTGTGCACACAACGCACACCCCCGCAACGAGCCGCAGGGAGTTGACATGCCGGGTACCGAGGTGGATGTCGTCGTCGTCGGGATGGGACCGGGCGGCGAGGACATCGGTGCGCGCCTGGCCAGGGCGGGCCTGTCCGTGGTGGGCGTGGACGCGCGCCTCGTCGGAGGCGAGTGCCCGTACTACGCCTGCGTGCCGACGAAGATGATGATCCGGGCCACCGACGCGCTCGGCGAGGCCCGGCGCGTCGAGACGCTGGCCGGCTCCGCGACCGTCCACCGGGACTGGTCGCCCGTAGCCAGGCGGATCCGGGAGGAGGCGACCGACAACTGGGACGACACGGTCGCGGTCGACCGGTTCACCGGCGCCGGCGGGACGTTCGTCCGTGGCCGCGCGAAGATCACCGGGGACCGCGAGGTCACGGTGTCCACATCGGACGGTTACCGGGTGTTCCAGGCCGGCCGCGGCGTCGTGCTGAACACCGGCACGGACCCGGCCGTGCCACCGATCGACGGGCTCGCCGAGACGCCGTACTGGACCAACAGGGACGCGGTGGCCGTGGACGAGGTGCCCGGCTCGCTGGTCGTGCTCGGTGGCGGTCCGGTCGGCTGCGAGCTGGCGCAGGTCTTCTCCCGGTTCGGTGCCGCGGTGACCGTGGTGCAGCGCCCGGAGCGGCTGGTCCCGGTCGACGAGCCGGAGGCGGGCGACCTGCTCGCCGAGGCCTTCGCCGCCGAGGGGATCACCGTGCGCACGGGGTTGTCCGCCGCGCGTGTCCACTACGACAGCCAGTTCTCCGTCAAGCTCGACAACGGCGAGACGCTCACCGCGGACCGCCTGCTCGTGGCCGCCGGCCGGAAGACGGACCTGGCCGCGCTCGGCGTCGGCGCGATGGGCCTCGACGAGTCGGCCCGTGGGGTGGAGACGGACGAGCGGATGCGTGCCGCGGACGGCTTGTGGGCGATCGGCGACATCACCGGCAGGGGTGCCTTCACGCACGTGTCGATGTACCAGGCGCGGATCGCGGCGGCGGACATCCTTGGCGAGGACGACCCGGAGATCGCCGACTACCGCGCGGTGCCGCGGGTGACGTTCACCGACCCGGAGATCGGCTCGGTGGGCCTGTCCGAGGCGAAGGCGCGGGAGCGGGGGCTGAACGTGCGGACCGCGATCACCCAGGTCCCGTCCTCGGCGCGCGGCTTCATCCACAAGATCGGCAACGACGGGTTCATCAAGCTCGTCGAGGACGCCGACCGCGGCGTGCTGGTCGGTGCGACGTCGGCCGGGCCCAACGGCGGCGAGGTGCTCGGCGCGCTCGTGGTCGCGGTGCACGCGGAGGTGCCGACCACGTTGCTGCGGCAGATGATCTACGCGTACCCGACGTTCCACCGGGCCATCGAGGACGCGCTCGGCCGGCTCGGCGCAGGCGTAACGACGCCGTGACCGCACCCGATAGCAGGGATGCCAATCGGCCGCGGACCAGTGAGACTGGTTCGGCCAGGGGCGGGAGTGGTCATGCCGGACGTCGCACGGGAGGAACCCCGGAGGTCACCCGTGGGCGCCCCGCTCGCCGGCCTGCGCCTCGACGAGCTGCTCAGCGAGCTGCAGGACCGGCTCACCGAGATCACCAACACCCGGGACCGCCTGCAGGGCCTGCTCGGGGCGGTCGTCGCGGTCGGCACCGGACTCGAGCTCGAGAGCATGCTGCAGCGGATCGTGCAGACCGCGGTGGACCTGGTCGACGCTCGCCACGGCGCGCTCGGCGTGATCGGTGACGAGGGGCTGTCGGAGTTCGTCTACGTCGGCATCGACCAGGCGACCCGCGAGCGGATGGGCCACCTGCCGGAAGGCAAGGGGCTGCTCGGACACCTCATCGAGCACCCGTACCCGATCCGGCTGCCGGACCTGACCGCCCATCCGTCCTCGGTCGGGTTTCCGTCCAACCATCCGCCGATGCGCAGCTTCCTCGGCACTCCGATCCGGCTGCGTGGCGAGGTCTTCGGCAACCTCTACCTCACCGAGAAGAAGGGCGAGGCCGAGTTCACCGCCGACGACGTCGTCGTGCTGGAGGCGCTCGCGGCGGCCGCTGGCGTGGCGGTCGAGAACGCCCGGCTGTTCGAGGAGGCGCGGCTGCGGGAGCGCTGGCAGCAGGCATCCGGAGAGGTCAACGCCCTGCTGCTGGGTGGCGCGTCCAGCGCCGAGGCGCTCACACTCATCGCCCGGCGCACCCGCGAGCTGTCCCGGTCGGACTGCGCGCTGATCCTGCTCGCCGACGGGGTCGAGGACACGCTCGTCGTCCGCGCCGCCGACGGACCGCGCGGCGAGCAGCTGATCGGTCGGACGATGCCCGCCGCCGCGGCTCCGTTCGCCGCCGTGCTGACCGACCGGACGCCGACCGCGTTCGTCGACTTCACCTACCTCGCCGGCGAGGACGCGGCGATGCTCGGCGACTTCGGCCCGGCGCACGCGGTGGCGCTCGGTCCCGGGTCCGCGGCCGCGGGCGGCCTGCTGCTGGCATTGCGCAACAAGGGCGGCGACCGGTTCGGACCGGAGCAGCTGCGCCTGCTCGCGTCCTTCGCCGACCAGGCCGCGCTCGCGCTGGAGCTCGCGGACAAGCAGCGCCAGCAACGGATGCTCGACCTGCTCGCCGACCGGGACCGGATCGCCGGGGACCTGCACGATCACGTGATCCAGCGGCTCTTCGCGGCCGGCATGAGCCTGCAGGGCATCGTCCGTCGCATCGCCGACCCGAGCGCGCGCGGCCGTGTCGGCCAGGTCGTCGGCCAGCTCGACGAGACCGTGCGCGAGATCCGGACGTCGATCTTCGACCTGCATGCCGTGCACGAGACCGAAGCGGGCGGCCTGCGCCGGCGGATGCTGGACGTCGTCGCGGAGACGAGCGCCGGCACCGGCGTCTCGCCGTCGGTGCGCATCTCCGGCGCGGTCGAGACGCTGGTGCCGCCGACGGTCGGCGAGCACGCCCTCGCCGTGTTGCGGGAGGGGGTCAGCAACGCCGTGCGGCATGGCCGGCCCACCGCGATCACGATCACCGTGGAGGCGGGCGCGGACCTGATCGTCGACGTGACCGACGACGGCGTGGGCATGCCGGCCGACGTCGCCCGCAGCGGTCTGGTCAACCTCGAGCGCCGGGCCGAGATGTGCGGTGGCAGCTGCGTGGTCACGTCCCGGCCTGCCGGCGGCACCCGCCTGACCTGGCGAGTCCCGCTCGCCGACGGGTGAAGGGTCAGCCGTGGTCGGCGCGAGGCATGATCGCGTGACGCAGCTCGTTGATGGTCTCGTCGATCCGGCCGATCGCCGCACCGATCCGCTGTCGCCTCCGGGGGTCGTGCTGCGCGCTGGCCAGCGCGCGGTGCAGGTCGAGGCCGGCCCGGAACAGCTGGTTCACCGCCCGGTCGACCAGCCGGTACGGCGCCGCGTCGGATGTGGACATGGCCCCTCCTCGACACTTGGTGCGTGCCGGTTTCCACGCGCGGCCGAAGTCAAACGTCGCGAGTCCGGGGCGCCATAGTGTTGCCGGCATGGACTTCCCCGAGCCGAACACACCCGCACCGTCCCGAGCCGCGGTGCTCGCCGGTTACCTGGACTTCTTCCGTTCGCGGGCGATCGAGAAGGTGCGCGCGCTGCCGCCGGATGAGCGCCGCGGCAGCCGCCTGCCGTCGGGCTGGACTCCCGTCGAGTTGCTGAAGCACCTGCGGTACGTGGAGCTGCGGTGGATCGAGTGGCGCTTCGAAGGCCGCCCGGTCCCGACCCCGTGGGGCGATGAGGAGGCCGGCCGCTGGCACGCGCCCGAGCCGCTAGCGGAGCTCGTCGCCGCCCTGGAGGCCCAGGCCGAGCACACCCGCGCGGTGGCGTCGTCGACGGATCTGTCCACAATGGGCACTCCGGGCCCGGGGTGGCACGGCGAACCGGCCTCGCTGGAACGGATCCTGTTCCACCTGCTGCAGGAGTATGCCAGGCACTTGGGCCACCTGGACATCGTCACGGAGCTGGCAGGCGGCCCGGCGGGGGAGTGACCCGGGGCGTGCCGTGGACGGTCAGTCGAGAACGGAGTTGAGGCCGTCGCTGCCGCGGCCCTGCGCGATGCGCGCGCGTAGCAGCCGGAGGACCACGCCGAGTTCTCCGGCACCCAGCCGCTGGCCGGACTGCAGCGCGATGAGTTTCGTGAGCACGGGCTCGTGCTCGGTCAGATCCGCGTGGCCGCGGGGGGAGATGCGGCTCGCGACCTCCCGCGCGGTGTTCTCCGCGTCCGCCACGACGTGCCCGAGTTGGGCGGTTGCCAGCGGGGCGAAGGTCCTGCACGGCGGCGGCGCCGGGGTCGGCTCCCGCGTAGCGGGCCGGGCACAGCACTGCGAGCGTGCTCCGGTACTCCTCGAAGGTCTGGGGCGGACCGCTGTAGAAGATCGTCGTGGCGTCGGCCCCGATGGCGTCGGGTGCGGTCTGCAGTCCGGCGTCCAGGTCGCCGGAGCCTGCCGCGGCGGCCGGGTGGGCGTCCGCCCGTGCCTCTTCCGGCGACCCGGTGGTCAACGCGACGAACGTCCGGCCACGCAGGGCGTCCCGCGCCTCCCGCAACGTCGCGCTCACGCCCCCGTAGTCGGTGAACGAGGCGATCACCAGCGAGCTCCTCGCCACTGCATCGGACGCCGTGGCCGCCCGCATGGCCCTTCCCCGGAGGAGGGCATCCGGACGCGCCGCGGTGCGGTTCCACACCGCGACACGCGAGCCCCGCGCCAGCAAGACCTTCGCCACCTGGCTGCCGACGGCGCCGGTGCCGAGCACGCTGACCGCCACGCCACTGTCGTTGAGCACCATGACCGACATGCCGCAACATCGAACGAACTCGAGGTGAAGGCGAGTGGATCGGGCTCCGACCATCGCCAAACGCGCCAGGGTGACCCCGATTTCTGAGCTCGACTGCCCTGTTTTTGCTCACTTTTTGTCCAGTAGCGAGATTATAGCCACTTTTCCGCCTGGTATTCCCGGGGGTGTGGTGCATAACATCAAGCGCGTGCCCGGCTACGAGTTCGATGTGTTCATCAGTTACAGCCGATTCGGCAGCGCGCCGAAATGGTTGATGAACCACTTCTACCCGAAGTTCCAGGACTGTCTCGCTGACCAGACCGCGCCCATGCCCAAGGTCTTCCTCGACAAGACGATGTCGCGCGGCACGCACTGGCCGTCTCAGCTGGAGAAGGCGCTGTGCCGCAGCAAGATCATGATAGCCGTGCTCACGCCGCCATACTTCGAGTCGCGCTGGTGCATGGCGGAGTGGCACAGTATGCGCGCGCGGGAGAAGCTGCTCGGGCTGACCAATCTGGACCGCCCGCAAGGTCTGATCTATCCCATTCTCTATTCGGATTCGGACAACTTTCCCATAGCGGGGCGGGAACTTGGATGGTGGGATTTCAAGGACCTGGCCACGCCGGAACCGGTCTTCCAGGAAAGCCGGGACTGGGTCCATTTCCATCGACGAGTCACCGATCTCGCCAGGGACCTCGTCCAACTGCTGCCGCAGGTTCCCGAGTGGCGATCCGACTGGCCGGTCGTCGAGCGACCTGACCCTGTGCTCCTGCCGCCACCGCCGATTCCGAGGTTCGACCTATGACCGGCACCGTCGTCACGTTCTACTCCTACAAGGGCGGGGTCGGGCGCAGTTTCACACTGGCCAATGTCGCCGTGCTGCTGGCTCGGTGGGGTTACCGGGTGCTCGCGATCGACTGGGATCTGGAGGCACCCGGCCTGCACCACTACTTCGCGCCGATGCTGCCCAAGGCACCCGAGGGTGGGGTGATCGACCTCGCCTACGACTTTCTCGTCGGTGCGGACGTCCCTGACGCCCATGCGACCCGGCTCGAGGTCGAGGACGGCACCGTGGCGCTGCTGGCCGCCGGCCGCCAGGACGAGACCTATGCGGGCCGAGTGCAGGGCATCGACTGGGTGGACCTGTACCGGCGCGGGTTCGCCGAATTCCTGGAGCGCTGCCGGGCGGCATGGACCGAGAAGTACGACTTCGTACTGATCGACAGCCGGACCGGCATCTCCGACATCGGCGGCATCTGCACCGCCCACCTGCCCGACCGCCTGGTCGTCGTGTTCACCGCCAACGAGCAGAGCGTCACGGGCGCTGTGGACATCGCACGGCGCGCCGACATCGCCCGGGACCGGATGCCCTACGACCGGCAGCGGCACCTCGTGCTACCGATCTTGTCCCGTTTGGACAACCGGGTGGAATACGAGCGGGCCGAGTCCTGGCGGCAGCGGTGTGCCGAGATCGCCGAGCCGCTGTTCCGAAACTGGCTGGCAAAAGGTGTACCCGAGGACCTGATGCTGCGGCACGTCACGCTGCCGTACGTCTCCTACTGGAGTTTTGGCGAGCAGTTGCCGGTGCTGGAGGAACACACACCGTCGGCGGACCAGGTCTCGTTCGCGCTGGAGACGGTGGCCGCGGTGATCGCGCAGCAGTTCGACCGCACCGACCTGCTCGCGGACAACAGGGACGCCTACGTGGCCGCGGCCCGAACGCACCGGCGTGCGTACGTCCTGGACCTGTTGGTGTCGAGCCCGCGGTCGATGCTGGACACCGCGACCGATCTCATCGATGAGTTGCGCGCGCTCGGTGTGCTGGCGCACCGGTCGCTGTCCGGCGATCCCGAGTTCCTCGACCAGACCAGCGAGCCGGCCAGGCACCTGTGCCTCGTCGTGGACGGCGAGGTGAGCCGCTGGCAGGCCACCGAGGCGGAGCGGTTTCTGCGCCACACACTCGGGGCGGACGACGACCGGCAGCTGTTCTGCGTGCTGACCCGCAACACCGACCGCGAGCGGTTGCCCGCGTTCCTGCGCAACCTGCGGCACATCGAGTTCGACGTGGGCGCGCGGCCTCGGCACGTGGCGCGGCAGCTGCACGACCTCATCACCGACGCTCCGCCGACCCGCACCGACTCTGACCGGAACGCGCTGCGGGACGCGGCGTTCGCCCTGCGCGCAGTGCCGCACGAGGTGGCCCATCGGGGGCGTTGGGCACTCATCGAGCAGACAGTGCGCGACATGACCGCGGCGCTGGACGACGGCGACCTGGCGCTGCTCCAGGACCTGACGGTGGACCTGGAACTGCTGAGCGAGGTCCGCGCGAACGGCGACCGGTTCACCGCGCCGGACGGCCTGCGTGCGCCGATCGGCGCGCTGCTCGACCGGATCGATCGCCGAGTCGATGTGTTCACCAAGTGAGGAGTGGCGGAATGCCGGAGACATACGGAACTCACGAGACAGCGGCACTGATCGTGCTGACGCTGGAGAACGAAGAGGTGCCCAATCCTGAACTGAGGCATGACTACGGGATCAGTCTCCCCCCGGCCGGTCGCGACAAGCTGAACAAGGCAGGCCTGCTCGCGAGCCGGAAAGAGAACGGGCGGTACATACACCAGATCACCGAGGCGGGTGTCGCCTGGTGCGAGACGGAGCTGGTGAGTGCCGAACCGCCGGCGAGGTCGGGCCCTCAGGTCCGCGCGGTGTTCGAGGTGTTCCGGCGCCTGGTCCGCCACCTCCAGCGGCGCGGGGTCCGTCTCATCGATGTGCTCCGCCCGGATCTGGAGTCGCCAGCCGGCCCGGATCTGGAGTCGCAGATCCGCGCGGCGTACCACGACCTGTCGGTGAAGCCGCAGGACTGGGTGCGCCTGGCCAAACTCCGCCCCAGGCTCGACGGCGCGGACAAGGACGAGGTGGACCAGGTGCTGCTGGCGATGACCAGGACCGGGCTCGTCCACCTCGCCCCGTCCTCCAACCGCAAGGCGCTGACCGATGCCGAC
Source organism: Actinophytocola sp. (assembly GCF_050699935.1). Classification (NCBI taxonomy): domain Bacteria; kingdom Bacillati; phylum Actinomycetota; class Actinomycetes; order Pseudonocardiales; family Pseudonocardiaceae; genus Actinophytocola; species Actinophytocola sp. Next base: position 94,093 of record NZ_JBOHGB010000007.1, on the reverse strand, counting down.
CACGCCGCCGCCATCAAGATCGGTAGCGAGCACAAGCACCTCCTGGCGATCGAGGGATCATGACAGAACAGTTGCGCCAGGCACTTGCCGCACTCCATTTCAACTCCGCTGAAGGGCCGGACGACGTCTGGCGCGTCCCGCCCTCCCATGTAGACGGTCTCCACCTGAGAGCAGAGCGTCGCATTCAGACGAGCGTCCTGGAGGCAAAGCAGAGTGACGGCTCGAGCCCTATCGGGCTCGCCCTGCAGGGGCAGAAGGGAGTGGGCAAGACTCACCTGCTCGGCGGCGTCAGACAGACCGTGCAGCGCGAAGGTGGTTACTTCTTCCTGATCGACCTCTCCACCGGCGCCGCGTTCTGGGAAGACGTCGTGGAAGCCATGCGCAGCGAGCTGTTGCGGAAGAGCGACGACGGCATGCTCCAACTGACCGAATTGCTGCGGCGGTTGTGCGACAGGGCCGCCGTGCCCGATCCGGTCACCAGGGTGATCCTCGGCGATGTGCCGCTCACCATCGATGACCTGCACAGGTTCGTCGGCGCCATACGTCAGGTCAACGCTCAGGTCGCGGTCGAGTGTGGCGACACGATCCGGGCGTTGGTGCTCTACGCCGCCACGGACAGCAAGCACACCATCGGCAAGGACTACCTCGCGGGATTGCGGGAGGCCGACGGCGGAGATCGGCGAACCTGGGGCATCCACCCCCAGCCGAAGCCCCACCGTGCCCTGGTCACGGACATCTCACGAGTGCTCTCGCTCACCGGGCCGAGCGTCGTCGCGATCGACCAGCTGGACTCGTTGATCGACAAGAAGATCGACGCGATCGATGAGCAGGCGATGGACGCGGAGCGGGCGAGAGAGCTCGCGCTCATCGCCGACGGCCTGATGCAGTTGCGGGAGACGACGCGGCGCACTCTGTCCATTGTGGCCTGCCTGCCGGATACCTGGAAGCTGCTGAACTCGGTCGCTGCCGACACAGTCGCGGACCGGTTCATCGAGACACCGATCCTCGGCGCCATCGTTGATCCACAGCTCGGTCGGGCGCTGGTTGAGAAATGGCTCCGCGTGATCTACGAACCTATCGGCTTCACGCCACCGCATCTCACCTGGCCGGCCGCGCCGAGCGCGTTTGGTGAGCACTGGCGCACCTATACGCCGCGACAGTTGTTGCGACGAATCCAGGAGCATGCGGAGACATGCCTGTACGGGGAGATTCGCGAGCTGGCCTCGTTCGACGAAGAGGTGATCGAGGCACCGCCACAGGTCGTACCGGACCCGAACTACCTGGCGGAGTTCGACCGGCAGTTCGCGGAACTGCGCAAGCGTGCCGACGTGGACGCCGCGCTGAACCAGCACACCGAGGACACGGTCATGCCGGATCTGCTGCAGGCCGCGTTGCGGTCATGGATCAACGAAGTCGGCAACGACGACAGGTCATGGGAAACCGACCCGCCGGACGGCGGTGGCCGGCTACACGCCGGGGTGCGCCGAACCCTGGACGAGGAACGGGACCTCGCGGAGCGCTGGATGTTCCGCGCGATCGCCCCCCGGCACGGCAACGCGGTACTGCGGAAGCTGCGGGAGGCCAGGGCGGCCGCCGGGATTCGGAACGGCGTACGCAACCGGCATCTGGTGTTGATCCACTACGGACCAAAGGGCTGGACGGGTGCCAAGACCAGAGCCGAGGTCAGCGAGTTGGCCCGAGTCGGCAGCCCGCGGCTCGAGATCACCGAGGATGACGTCCGGACGTTCCACGCGCTCAAGGAGATGCTCACCAAGCAGAGCTACGAACTGCTGAACTGGCTGGTGGCGCGCAAGCCGGCGAGCCGGACGGCCCTGCTGCGGGAGATCCTCCCCGGTCCCAAGCAGTCCAGAAGCGACCACCAGGAGACACGGCCGCCGCCGACGGCGGGGGAGATCGTGCTCGGGATGGACGACGAGATCCGCATCGAGCTGGCGTCCCTGCGCAAGCACGCGGTGATCTTCGCCGGGTCCGGTACCGGCAAGACCGTGCTGTTGCGTCGCATCGTCGAGGAGTGCGCATTGCGCGGCGTCTCGGCCATCGTGCTGGATCCGAACAACGATCTCGCGCGACTGGGGGACGCGTGGCCGAGCCCGCCGGCGGAGTGGCGGTCGGGCGACGCTCGCCGGGCCGCCGAGTACCTCGCCAACACCGAGGTCGTGGTGTGGACCCCGGGTCGCGCCGGCGGGCGCCCGCTCAGTTTCCATCCGTTGCCGGACTTCGCTGCGGTGCGCGAAGACGCGGACGAGTTCGCTGCCGCGGTCGAGGCGGCTGTGGCCGGGCTGGTGCCGCACGCCAGGGTCGGTGGCGGTGCGAAGGCCGCCGTCCGCGGCCGGGCCGTGCTGCGCGAGGCGTTGACGCACTACGCGCGCATGGAGGCGCGCAGCCTGTCCGACTTCGTAGACATGCTCGCCGAACTGCCGGACGGGGTGAGCAAGCTCAGCACCGCCACCACGATGGCCGCCGACCTGGCCGAGACGTTGCGGGCCGCGATGGTCAACGATCCGCTGCTCGGCAGTGCGGATAAGCCGGCCGACCCCGCCGCGTTGCTCACTCCGTTGCCGGGCAAGCGGGCACGGATCTCGGTGATCAGCTTGATCGGGTTGCCCTCCGACGAGCAGCGACAAGGTTTCGTCAGCCAGCTCCAGCTGGAAGTGTTCGCCTGGATCAAGCGCAACCCGGAGGTGGACCGGGCGCTCGGCGGGCTGTTCGTGATGGACGAGGCCCAGACGATCGCGCCATCCGGTGCCTGGACGGCAAGCACGCAGAGCACCATCCTGCTCGCTTCGCAGGCGCGCAAGTACGGGCTCGGTCTGCTGCTCGCCACGCAGGCGCCGAAGGGCCTGCACAACCAGGTCACGGGCAACGCGACGACGCAGTTCTTCGGCCGGCTGAACAGCCCGGCGCAGATCGCCGCAGCGAACGAGATTGCACGGGCCAAGGGCAGCACGGTCGAGAACATCTCCCGGCTGGAATGCGGGCAGTTCTACGTCACCGGGGAGGCCATCGGTTTCCGCCGCATGCGGGCGCCGCTATGCCTGAGCCACCACCCGCCCGGCCCGCTGCGGTTGGAGGAGGTGCTCGACCGGGCCCTCAGCGGCCGCCACGCCGGCCGCTGACGCAAGGACGCGCTCCTCACCCTGGGCTGAGGAGCGCGTCCTTGCGTGGAGTCAGCCGGCGGTCGCCGTGAGCACCGTGTTGATCCGTTGCCAGAGCGCGGTGAACAGCTCCTCCCGCGTGTAGGTACGCGGCTCGCCGGCGCCGTGGCCGAACACCGACCGGTCGTGCAGCTCCAGCTTGGCCACACCCGCTTCGGCGTCGTACACCGGGCGCGCCCAGCCGTTGGTGCAGGCGCTTCCGGCGTCGTGGCGACCGACCACGAAGTTCACCGTCTCGTCCCCCCCGATGCCGCCGCGCTGGATGTCCAGTGCGTACACGGTGTCGCCCGCCCGCTCGATCCGCAGCGCGATCCGTGAGCCGCCGCGGTGCGCGGTGCCGACGAACCCGCGCCGGCGCAACCTCGGCACGGCCGCGGCGAACTGCTCGCCCAGGTAACGCATGGCCGCGTCCTGCTCCACGTAGCGGCTGAAGGTGGCTGGCACGTGCTCGCCGGCCGGCTCGTTCTCCCTGGCCCGGGTCACCACCGTGGCGAGCCCGGCCCGGTCCCAGCCGGCGGCCTCAGCCCGCTCGACCCGGCTGGCGAGAGCCTCGGCGAGCTGGTTCGGCTCGTGCTCGGCGCCGCGGAGATAGGTCACGTGCGGGTGCAGCAGGTCCGGCGGCACCGCCACGTCCCAGACCAGCACCGGCAGCACATGCCGGTCGCCGGCCCTGACCGCCCGCAGCATCGCAGCGGTGAACTCGTCCACCGTGGACACGAATGGGACGAAGAACCGGACGAGGACGTCCGGCAGGTCGCCCTCGCCCTTGTGGGCCCACCACTCATGGGTCTGCTCGGACCCGTGCAGCACGGTCAGCCCGCGTTGCCGGCACGCCTCCACCACCGCTTCGACAGCAGACCGCTGCTCATCGGCGAACGACACCGTGACGTCATAGCTGGCGACTTCTCTCACAGCGACACCTTCCTGTGCATGCCGGCCCGCACGGCCGGCCTCTCGCGTGACCGGCGAAGCATTCGGGTGGCGTGTGGACCGGACGTGGACAGGGCGTGGACGCGCGCACCGTTGACCGTTGTGAGCGGACAACGGTCAACTCCTTGTTGACAAAGCGGCTGTCGCGAATCCTCGGTGATGGGTGCGGAAATTCTGCCGAGCGCCCCAGGCGATATCACTATTCTTATGGAGGATTTGTCATGTCTTTGTCCAGTCTGCTGACCAAAATCGGCTTTCCGATGGTCGCGCTGTGTATTGTCGTCACGCTGCCAGGAATCGGTCCCGCCGCGACCGACGACGGTGGCTCCGGGTCGACGCCCCCGACCACCACGACGACGTCGGCCACAACCGACGGCCACCCGTGGCATGGTTGATGACCCGATAAACGTACGCCGGGTCGTCCGCGGCCACGGGCGACCCGGCAATTGCGCTTGGCGCCGTGGAAATGGTGTACTCGATGCCGGCCTGAATGGAGGCGTGAATGGCCGAATCATTTGGCGCACTGCTCCGAGAATGCCGCCTCGCCGCCGGCATCTCGATGGGCGAGCTCGCCAGGCGCGTCAACTACAGCAAGAGCTACCTCAGCAAGATCGAGAATGACGTCAAGCCTCCGAACGCGACCGTGGCCAGGCTGTGCGACGGCGTGTTGGACGCCGGCGGCGCGCTGATCGGCGCGGCACGTACCGCGCGCGAGCGGACGGATTCCGCGGTCGAGCTCGACGGCCTGGATCGCCGCCAGTTGCTGGCCGGTGCGGGCACGCTGCTCGGCATCGCGCTCGCCGGCGGGCCGCGACCGGTACCGGACGAGCAGGTGGTGGTCGGGCTGCGGACGTCGTTCGAGCAGCTGCGCCGTCTCGGCATGCAGACCAGTCCCGCGGTGGTTCTCGAACCGCTCGTTGCCCAGGTGCGCACGGTTCACGCGCTGGCACGGGAGAATCCGGAGCCCGTGCGGTCCCGGCTGCTGGTGCTCGCCGGTCGAACAGCCGAGTACACCGGGTGGCAGAGCCAGGAGGCCGGCAATGAGCCGGGCGCACTGTGGTGGACGCGGTATGCCGCGGAGCTGGCGCGAGCCGGTGGGGACCGCGAGATCGCGAGATACGCGCTCGTTCGGGAGGCCGGGATCGCACTGTACCGGCAGGATCCGATCAGCACGATCGACCTCGCCCGGCAGGCCCAGCGGGAGGGGCGGGCCGCCGGCTCGCGCCTCCTCGGCCTAGCCGCTCGGCGGGAGGCACAGGGGCACGCACTCGCCGGCGACCGGGATGCCTGCGAGCGCGCGCTGGACCGGGCTGCGAACCTCCTGCAATCGTCTACTGTGGACATACGACCCTACTCAGTGCTCGGCTCGACGGCGCCGGAACCGCTGGCGCTCGCCCGCGGGTGGGCACTGGTCGATCTTGGCAGAGTCGGCGAGGCGGCGACCCTCCTGGACCGGGAGGTGGCTCGACTGCCGGCGACCGCCCGCCGCACCCGGGCGCGATTCGGCGCCCGCCGGTCCCTGGCCTACGCACTTGCCGGCGAGATCGACAAGAGCTGCGTGACACTGGCCGAGACGATCGACGACGCGGCGCACGTCGACTCCGCGACCGTACGAGCGGACCTGCGGGAACTGGCGAGAAGCCTCAGCCGGTGGCGTGGCCACCACGCGGTCCGGGAGATACTTCCCGAGCTGAGCCGGGTGCTGCACCGGTACTGACGCGACCGCCGCTCATTCCTGCGAACGGCAGGCGCACGCCAGGGCCGCGCGTTCCTCACGGACTTCGAGGGCCTCAGGCAGATCGAGTGCGGCGAAGTCGGCTTCGGCCGCGTCCCAGTGGCGGACGGCGCGCTCGTGGTCACCCACCGCGTGCAACACCCCCGCGACGTCGCGGTGGGCGCGCGCCTGGTGGGCACGGTTCCCCGTGCCGGCCGCCAGATCCAGCGCAGCCTGGCAGGCGCGGAGTGCCTCCGCCTGGTCGCCTCTGGCCCACGCGGTCGCGCCACGATCGAGATAGAGCTGGGTGCGCAGGTCCGCATCGGACACGTCGGTCGCCACAGTCCTGGCCCGTTCCTGGTAGCGCACCGCCTCGGCGAGCCGGCCACACAGCCGGTGCACGTTGCCCATGTCGTTCAGCGCGTAGGCCACCGCGCAGTGGTCGCCGACCTCGGCGGCGTGCCTGTGCGCCGCCGAGTGACTCGCCAGCGCGTCCGCCAGCTGCCCCAGCCGTTGCTGCACGGAGCCGAGGTTGCTCAGGGCGTGCGCCATCCCTTGAACGTGGCCGACCTCGCGCAGCATCCGGGCCGCGGCCTCGTGCTGGTGCAGCGCGACATCCAGGTTGCCATGCAGCTCGTTGAGGTAGCCGAGCATGCTCAGCGCGTGAGCCTGCCCACGTGGATCCTCGCTCTGCTCGTACTTGGCCAGCGCGGCGGTGAAGTGCGCGATCGCCTGGTCGTGCTTGCCGAGCTCCATGGTGGGAATGGCGAGCGCGCACAACGTGGCAGCCTCGCCTCGCACGTCACCGAGCCGAATCCACTTGGGTAGCGCCCGAGCGGCCAGTTCCAGCGCCTCGGCGAGCCGCCCGAGCCGGTCGTGTGCGATGGCCAGCCGGAGCAGGACGTGTGCCTGACCATAGTCGTTCTCCGGGTCGGCGGAGACGATCTTCCAGGCGAGCTCCATGGTCTCAATCCAGTCCTCCAGCTGGCTCGTCGTGTTGAAGTAGCGCCACATCAACACGGCCAGCCGCCAGGTGTGCTCGGGCAGGTCGTGCGTGGCGGCATAGTGGACCGCGGCCACCAGGTTGTCCCGTTCGGCGGCGATCCACCGCAGTGCGGCGTTCGCGTCGGCGAAGTCCGGCATCACCGGGCAGGACCGGTTCACTGTGGGCAGTTGGGCACGGTCGAAGGGGTACCCGGTGCCGACCGCGGCGGCGAGTGTGACCAGGTAGAAGTCAAGCAGCTGGACCATGGCGTCCGCCTGCCCGGCCGGTTGCTCCGCCGCGGCGAACTCTTTGAGCGGGTCGAGCATCTGGTACCGCTCCGGCGCGACCTCCTCCAGCAGGCTCACCTCGTGCAGGTCGTCGAGCACCATGCGGGCCCTGGTGACGTCGACCTGCGCCAGCGCCGCCGCGCCGATCACGTCGACGTCCGGTCCCGGCAGGCAGCCGAGCAGCCGGAACATGGCTCGCTGCGGGTCGTCGAGCTGCTCGTAGGACACCCGCACCGCTGTGGTGGCCTCCATATCATCGGCGCTCGCGTCGGCGTCCGAACCCCAGGGCCCGCTCTCCTCCAGCAGCCGGAGCAGGTGATCCAGCGGCCACCGGGCGTGCCGGCGGAACAGCGCGGCCGCCACTCGGATCGGCATCGGCAGGAAGCCACACCGCTTGACCACCGCGGCCACCTCGGCCGACCGGCCACGCACCCGGATCGGGTCGCTCAGCGCGCGGAACAGCCCGGCGGCGTCCTCGGGCGGCAGCGGCGAGAGCCTGATGTGCTCGCCGGTGTCCGGATCGCCCATCCGCCGGCTGGTCACGATGGCAACACAGCCCGGCACCTCGGGCAGCAGCGGCCGGACCTGGTCCGGCGAGGCGGCGTTGTCCAGTACCACCAGCGTCCTGGTGCCGTACAGCGTGGTCTGGTACAGCGTGGCCTTCCGGCCCGCGGTGGCCGGAACCTGCTCGGCCGGTATGCCCAGCTCGATCAGCAACTGAGTCAGCGCGTCCGCGGCGGTCATCGCGGGCACGCCCGGAGTGAAGCCGTTCAACCGGACCAGAAGCTGCCCGTCCGAGAATCGGCCACGGAGCCGGTGTGCGGCCTCGATCGCCAGACCGGTCTTGCCAACGCCCGGCGCACCGCTCACCCACACCGGCCGGTGCTCGCCCGCGGCCGCGTCGATAGCGGTGAGTTCCACGGCGCGGCCGGTGAACGCGCCGGGCCGGGATGGCAGGGAGCTCGGCGGCTCGCCGTGTTCGGCCCGCGCGGCGAGGTTGCGCAGGACGTGGCCCGGCTCGATGCCGAGTTCGGCGAGAGCGTTCCGGGTGCTGTGAAAGACCCGGATCGCCGCCACCCGGTCACCACCCGCGACCAGCGCACGCATCAGGAGTTCGGCGTGCTTCTGGCTGGCTGGGTCGGCCTGTACCACGGGGCGCAGCCGGTCCCGCGCCGACCGGTGGTCGCCGGCGTCGAGCTCCAGCTCGGCCAGGTCACCGACCGCGTCGGGGTAGCTCTCGTCCGGAGAGATCACCTCGGGACCACCTACGCGGTCGATGTCGATGTCCTCGAGGAACCGCCCACGCCACAGGCCGACCGCGGCGCGCAGTAGCTCCACTGCCCGGCGCGGGTCGTCGCGCCGTACATCCTCTGCCCGTGCTCGCAGCCGGTCGAACCGGGCGGTGTCCAGCTGGTCCTCGCCGACCCGCAGCAGGTAGCCGGTCGGCGTCGTCTCGATGCGCACGTCGTCGGCGTCGCGGAACGCGTCGCGCAGCCGTTTGATGTAGCTCCGTACCAGGTCCCGGCGCGCCGGGTTGTCGCCCCAGACGATCTCGGTCAGCCGGGCGGTGGACACCGGTTTGTTCGCATGCAGCAGGAGTACGACGAGGATGAACCGCTGCTGCTGATCCCCCAGCAGCACCGGGGCGCCCTCGTGCCACGCCTCCAGCGGGCCCAGCATCCGAAACTCCACCAGTCCTCCCGGCTTGAGCTTGATGTCTGCAAGTCACATCGCACAAGCCGCCGTCCCAGTATCGGTGGAATCAGCCTTTCTTCCACGTCCGGTCAACACGGACCCGGCACGGTCCACCGGTCAGCAGGGATACGAAGGGGAAATCCGCATGGGGTCCGACGTCTTGCCGTGTTACGTGGTCTGCGACGTCTCGCTCTCGATGACCGACCACCTCGAGGAGCTGAACACCGGGCTGCGGGAATTCCGGGGAGCAGTGCACGCCGATGCGTCGGTCGCCGCGCGTGTCCGCTGCCGCGTGATCGGGTTCGCGGAGACGCCAATGGCTCCACAGCCCCTGGAGTCGTTCACCTCGCTACCGAAGCTGGAGCCTTGTGCCGGGACCAATTTCGGGCCGGCATTCACCTTCGTGCACGACACCATCGACCGGGACGTTCGCGGGCTCAAGGAAAAACGGCTGCGAGTACACCGACCGATCGTGTTCTTCCTGTCCGACGGCCAGCCGACCGATCCGGTGACCTGGCCGGCGGCATTCGCCGCGCTCGCCGAGCGTGCCTGGGCCGCACGGCCGAACGTGATCGCTTTCGGCATCGGCGAGGCCGACCGGGACACGCTATGCCGGATCGGCACCTTCCGCACGTTTCTGGGGCGGGATGGAGTGCGCATGAGTACCGCATTGATCGCGTCGGTGATATCTGTGTCACCGCTGCTGGACCGAATTTAGGCATGCACGATCTGTCCACTTCTGGTCCACCTGTCCACCGCACGCTGTCCCGGAAGGAGACGCCATGGAGATCCACTAGGGGAGAACAATGAGTGGGCGCACGGAGTTGGTCCGAGAGCTGAAGTCGCTCCGCAAGGGGCGGGGCCTGTACGCGGGCCGGATCGACGAACGGGTCGGTCCGACCTTGCGCGCGGCGTGCGAGGTGACCGACGGCGACGGGCTGGTGGTCATCAGGCAGAAGGTGGCCACCCGCCTGGCCGAGCTGGCCGAGGAGCTGCCGGACGACCTGCGCCTGGCCGCGCTCGCTGCGTTCGCCATCAACGTCGAGGCCCGGCTACCGCTGTACCAGGACCGGGTGCGCTGGGCGGCCATCAAGGTCGATCGCGACTCGCGCACGGTGCGCCGCCGGGTGGACGAGGCGATCGACCAGCTCGCCGAACTGGCCACCGGTGCGCCGCGCCGTCGGCCGGGCGATCCAGCCGGCGGCTGGCACACCACGGAGCTGCGCGTGGCTGTGGGGCTGGACCGGGAGTGGCCTGAGGTGCTGCAGCAGCGCCGCATCGTCGCCGACCAGGACGACCTGCGCGAGCTGGACCTCGCGGTCTCGCTCCCCGCAGGGCGGCGCGACCTGGAGGTCGGCGTGTTGTACGGCGGCACGTTGCTCGACCGCGGCATGGAGGCGAGCGACCGATGCGGCTTCGCACTCGCCTTGCCGAGCCCGCTTACCCGGGGCGAGTCCCACGACTTCGCGGTGCGGTTCCGGCTGCCGACGGCACGCGCCATGCGACCGCATCTGGTGTGCGTACCCAAGCGCCCGTGCGAGCTGTTCGACCTGCGGGTGCGGTTCGGTTGGGACTGGGTGCCGTCTCACGTGTGGATGGTGCACGGTGCCTTTCAGCGCGACGTGTCAGACCCGGTGTGCCACGGCTACCAGCATCCGGTCGACCGCGCCGGCGAGATCCACATGCGTTTTCGCCAGCTCACCCCCGGCCTGGCCTACGGAGCGCGGTGGGAGCCAGACGGTGGACTGCCTCGCGACAAGCATGCCCGGATTCTGGGCGGACCTTCGAGCGCGCGAGCCCAAGGGATGAACGAGCAATTGCGAATCAGCCGGTAGTGGCTGGTCGGGACGGTCCCCCGGTGCGGTTCGTTCATCGCTCCCCGGCAGCGACAGACCTCGACGTCCAACCCGCGCGCTTCGAGAACCCGCCGGGATGCCCGGTCGAGCCCGCAAGGACCTGGACAGCGCCAATTCGTAGCTCGCTGCACACCCGGCGTACGCGCGGAGCCTGCAGACGCTCGGCGAGTGGGGCGTGACGGTATTGCCGAACGAGGTCGTCCGTGTGGGCGCGGCGCGGGACGTCTTCGACTGGCGGCCGCTTGTCGATGCGCTGGACGGCGTGTGACGGCATCGGGACGACTCTCTTCGAACACGGCCCCTGAGCGGCGTTTGGGACGGCTGTGACGGGTCTGGGACGGCTACTTGTGCCGCTTCGGCATGCGGCTGCCGAGGATTTCGGCGGCCTTGCGGTCCGATGCGGCCACCCATGCGGCGTAGACCTTGAGGGTGGTCGCACCGCCGCCACCGTGGCCGAGGCGGCCGGCGACGGTCGGTAGGTCGACGCCAGCGGTCAGCAACTCGGTGGCGCTGTAGTGGCGTAGGGCGTGCAGGTGCGTCTTAATGCCCAGACGGGTGGCCATGTCCTTGTATCGCTGGGTCACGGCGTTGGGGGAGTACGGCTCGGAGTGGTCGGGAGTCCGGGCGTTGCTGAACACGAACAGGTTGTCGGTGAACGGGCGGTCGAGCGCTGCCAGGCGTGCCTCAACGCGGGTGCGTTGTTCGCGGAGCAGAGTCAGTGTCTCGGCGTCCAGGGCGACGCGGGCGAAGCGCAGGCCGCACAGCTCGCCTCGGCGCATGCCGGTGGTCATGGCCAGCCAGACGAGAGTGCCCCAATCGTCGTCCATCCGGAACGCCTCCTCCACGATGCGGCTCGCTTCGGCCGTGGTGGGCGGGCCGGGCTCTGGTGGCTTGCGGCGGGTCAGCTCTGCCGGGTTGCTGTTGATCCAGTCCCAGCGTTCGGCTCAGCCAGAGTGCCGCTGATGATCGAGTGGATCTGTTGGATCGTCGACGCAGAGAGGGCCATGCACTTGTGGGGCTGGCAGTCCAGTTCCGTGCAGTCGTGGTCGTCTGGGCTCTTGTGGACGGAGAACGGCTTGCCGTCGCAGCGGATGCGGCAGCGGCGTAGCTCCGTGTAGAAGCTCCCTAGGGTGCGGACGTCGATCTTCTTGATCGGTACCTGCCCGAGGACCGGCTTGATGTGGTTCGCGATGTAGCCGAGGTATGTCTTGCGGGTACTGGCTTCGATCTCACTCGTGCGTAGCCACTCGTCGATCACGTAGGAGAAGGACACGGACGAAGCGGCCGTCCGCTACTTGAGAACGTGGGTGCGGAACTCCGACAGCTTGTCTTCGGCCTTGCGCCGCGCGGCGTTGTCGGTATCCGGGACCGTAGCCCGCAAGTAGATCTGGCTGGTCAGAGAGGGTGCCCCCGGTGCGATTCGAACGCACACTGGACGGGTTTTGAATCCGTTGCCTCTGCCGATTGGGCTACGGGGGCTCGCCCGACGACTTTACGGGATTCGAGGGGCGCGGTTCGCGAGGGTGGGCCCTGTCGATCAACGTCTTGGCTGGGTGGCAAGACGGGGTGCGAGGGCGGGTGTGGCATGAAGTACGTGTTGCCAGCTCGTTGCGTTGTGGTGATCGCTGTCTCGGAGCCGGGCGAGGGGGCTGGGACCGCCGGTAGGCTGGGGTTTCCGCAGTAGCCGAGAACCCAGGAGGACCCCGGTGACCGAGCAGGCTGCCGAGGCCCGGACCGGCCCGGCCGTACAGCGCCGTGTCCTCGTCGCGGAAGATGAGGCGCTCATCCGGCTCGACCTCGTCGAGATGCTCAAGGAGGAGGGCTATCACGTCGCGGGCGAGGCGGCCGACGGTGAGCAGGCCGTCGCCATGGCCAACGAGCTGCGGCCCGACCTCGTGATCCTCGACGTGAAGATGCCCAAGATGGACGGCATCGACGCGGCGGCGGCCATCGCGGGCGAGCGCATCGCGCCCGTCGTCATCCTGACCGCGTTCAGTCAGCGCGACCTCGTCGAGCGCGCCCGCGAGGCCGGCGCCATGGCCTACCTGGTCAAACCGTTCGCCAAGCACGACCTCGTCCCGGCCATCGAGCTCGCGGTCAGCCGCTTCGCCGAGTTCGCCGCCCTGGAGTCCGAGGTCGCCACGCTGACCGACCGGATGGAGGCCCGCAAGCTGGTCGAGCGCGCCAAGGGCCTGCTCATGACCAAGCAGGGCCTCACCGAGCCGGAGGCGTTCCGCTGGATCCAGCGCACCGCCATGGACCGCCGCGCCACGATGAAGGACGTCGCCCGGGCCGTGGTCGAGAACATCACCTGAGGGCCGGCAAAACGGCTACTTGATCACGAAGTTCAACAGCGCGGACACGGGCCGCTCGTCGCGCATCCCGTACTCGCGAATCTCGATCGTGTGCGGGCCGAACGCGAGCCCGCCCACGGCGATCGACACCGCGTAGCGGCCGCCGACCCCGGGACCGTCGGCGGCCGTCGGGATGCCGGCGACCAGTGACCCGTCGAGCCGTACCTGCAGCCCCTGCACACCCCCGACCGCGCCCGAGTCCCACTGCGCGTGCATCGGCTCTAGCGTCACGTCCAGCACCAGCTGTCCGCGCCGCGGCACGGTCGTGCTCCGCAGCGGCTCGCCGCCGGCGTTGCCCAGCACCGCCCGGACCACCGGCAGCGCGTCGGGCAGCTCCGGCTGCTCCTTCGTGGGCTCGGCAGTCGGCGACCACCCGGGCGCCGGCGTGATCTCCAGATACGTCTCCAGCAGCGTGGACCGCACGCCCGCCCCCGGCGCCCGCAGCACGAACGGCGTGAGCGTGGCCGGCCCGTTCGCGCCGAGCAGTGAGCGCGGCACGTCCGCGACAACGGTCAGCGCCGCCCCCTGCTCGCGGGGCGGCACCGCCACCGTCGGCCGCGCCGGTACCCGAACGTCGCCCAGCTGCACCACCATCCGCCGCGGGTCCAGCTCCGGCGTCACCGTCAGCGTGGCCACCACCCGCGCGGACCGTGCCGACCGCAACGGCGTTCGCGCGATCCCCAAGCCCGGCTCCCGCTCGCCGAGCGCCAGCACCCGCTGGGTCCCCGCGTACACCGACTCCTCCACCACTGGCGCGGGCGCCGACGCCGGCCCGGTGAAGCCGGCCGAGGCCACGTGCACCCGCGACCGCCGACCGTCCGGCCCGCGAAACCCCAGCAGCACCCACGCCGACCGCCATGTCGGCACCACCTCGCGCACCGCCACCGCCAGGCCGTCCTGGTACACCCGCACTCCGGACGTGGTCAGCACGAACTCGAACAGGTGCACCACGCCCGCCCCGCGCCGCGGTGGCGAATGTATCTCCCGCGTCGGCCCGCGCGCGGGTACGCCAGGTGCCGTGCTCACCTGCACGCCGCCGTCCGCCACCGACACCCGGACCGTGCCGCCGGGCAGCGCGGGATCCGTCTCCTCCGTCCGGCTCGCCCGCCGCACCCCGACACCGACCCGGTCCGCCCGGCCGGGCACGAGATCCACGGTCAGCTCGCCGCCCGGCCCCGCCGCGTCGGTGCTCACCACGACCCGGCCGAGCACCCGGTCCAGCCCCTCCGGCGCGGTCAGCCGCATCGGCGTGCGCGCCCGCAGGATCGCGACGTCCGCCCCGCACCCCAGGTCGATCGGCAGCCCGCGGCCGTCCACCCGCCCGGCGCCCAGGCCGACGCAGCCGTGGTAGCCGGACAGGTGCCAACGCGAGTCCGGCGAGCTCGCCAGCGCGGTCGCCGGATCGGAGAAGTCGTCGTACATCCCGGTGAGCCCGGTGAGCCGCGGCCGCTCCCGGTGGCCCGGCACGCCGGTCACCGAGGTGGGGCGCGACCGCTGCCCGAACGCGTCGATGGCGCGCACCTCGATCTGGTAGCGCCGGCCGTCGGTGAGCCCGTCGAGTTGCACGTCGGGTGCCGCGATCAGGCGGCTCGCCGGCTCGGCGCCCGCCGCGTGCCAGCGGACCTCGTAGCCGCTAACCCCGCGCGGTGGCGTGCCGCCGGCCAGGCCGTCCGCCCACGACAGCCGCAGCCGATGGGCGTCGGGCGTGACCACGATCCGCTCCGGCGGTGCCGGCGGTCGCCCGGCGCTGGGCAGCACGACGAAGTTCGACGCGAACCGGTCCACCCGCACGGCCGGACCGTTCTCGTCGGGCGCTGCTCCGTCGGTGGCCCGCAACACGACAACCGAGCCGACCACGAGCACGATCCCGGCGAGCCACGCCAGCAGCCGGTTCCGTGTTGGCACGAGGAGAAGGTTATGAGCCAACCGCCGGTCAGGTCCGCGGCGTTGTCAAGTTGGGTGCGAAGTTGAGATCGCATGACCCGCGGATGACCGATAAGCCCGGGTTTGTTCGGTGAGCGGACGCCGGTGAGCAATTTCGTTGCAGTCTGGTCACGAGCGCCCTAGGGGCGTGACTCGCACCGCACATGGTTACTACGTTCCGGCCCAGCCCGCTGACATGGACGAGGGTGGGGTTCGGCATGCTATGCGCAAATGCTCGAACGAAGAGAGTGTGGAGAAGGGAAAGTCACGTGCGAAACCAGACGGTGAAGGCCGCGGCTCTGGTGGCAGCCGGAGTACTGCTGTTGGCGGCTTGTGGCACCAACAAAGAGGAGACGCCGGCTGGTGGCGGAAACAACCAGGGTGAATGCGACACCAGCAAGGGAACGCTGGTGATCGGCGTCATCTCCCCGCTCACTGGCGAGCTCTCGGCGCTGGGCCTGGGCATCAAGAACTCGGCCGACCTGGCAATCAAGCAGGCGAACGAGAAATGCGCCGTCAAGGGCTACAAGCTCACCATCCAGGCCGAGGACGACCAGAAGACCCCGCAGGTGGGCGCCCAGGCGGCGACCAAGCTGGCGTCCACTCCGAACGTGGTCGGCGTGGTCAGCACGCTGAACTCGAACGTGTCGCAGAGCGTGCAGCCGATCCTGGACCAGGCCGGGATCCTGCAGATCTCGCCGGCGAACACCAACGACACGCTGACCAAGGGCGAGGACTTCGCCAACAACCCCAAGCGCCCCTACCCGACGTACTTCCGCACCTGCACGGTCGACTCGCTGCAGGGCCCGTACGCGGCGAACTACCTGGTGGAAAAGTCGGGCAAGAAGAACATCGCCATCGTCACCGACGGTCTGACCTACGGTGAGGGCCTGGCCGACACGTTCACCCAGCAGGCCGAGAAGAAGGGTGCCAAGATCGTCACCCGGCAGAAGGTCGGCGAGAAGGACACGGACTTCTCCGGCGTCATCGCCGCCATCAAGCCGTTCAAGCCGGACGCGGTCTACTTCGGTGGCCAGTACCCGCAGGCCGGTCCGTTCTCCAAGCAGCTCGCCGGCGCGGGCCTGAGCATCCCGGTGATGGGCGGTGACGGCATCTTCGACGACACCTTCATCGAGCTCGGCGGCAGGGACGGCGACCTCGCGACCTCCGTCGGCGCGCCGACCGAGGACCTGGACAGCGCGCAGGCGTTCGTCGACGCGTACGACGCGGGCGGCTACTCGGAGGGCTTCAGCGCCTACGGTGCCTTCGCCTACGACGCCGCGAACGCGATCATCGCGTCGGTCGCCGAGACCGTCGGTGACGGCGAGTGGTCCGAGGAGATGCGGGAGGACCTCGTCAAGAACACCGGTTCATACGAGGCCGACGGCGCGACCGGCAAGGTCGCGTTCGACGAGTTCGGTGACAGCACGAACAAGGTGCTGACCATCTACCAGGTGACCGGCGGCGAGTGGGACGCGGTCGAGACCGGCGAATTCGCCGGCTGACCGACAGGATCAACAGATCTATCCACGTGAGCATCGAAAGACGGCGGGGGTGGGCCGAGCCCACCCCCGCCGCCTGTGGAGGTAGATGTGGGGACCCTGTTACAACAGATCGCCAACGGGATCGTGCTCGGCTCCACCATCGGTCTGATCGCGCTCGGCTACACGATGGTGTACGGCATCATCCAGCTGATCAACTTCGCGCACGGCGAGGTGTTCATGGTCGGCGCGTTCGGTGGCCTGGCGATCTATCGATGGGTACTTCCGGAGACCTGGCGGGAGATGTGGTACGTCGCGCTGCCGGCGATGTTGCTCGGCGGCGTGCTCGTCGCGGTGGTGATCGGGGTGCTCGTGGAGCGCTTCGCGTACCGCCCGCTGAGAAACGCGCCCAGACTCGCGCCGCTGATCACCGCGCTCGGTGTGTCGGTCGCGCTGCAGGAGGCGATCCGGCTGTGGTTCCCGGACGCCGACGCCGCACAGCCGTTCCCCCGGGTGTTCATCAACGCACGGATCGACCTCGGGATCATCGACATCTCCGCCTCGGGACTCCTGCTGATCGTCGTCTCGATCGGACTGGCGGTGCTGCTGCAGGCCTACGTCAGCCGGTCGCGGATGGGGCGCGCGATGCGGGCGACCTCCCAGGACCGGGACACCGCGCGGCTGATGGGCGTGAACCCTGACCGGGTCATCGTGCTGACGTTCGTGCTCGGCGCCGCCCTCGCCGGGGTGGCCGGCGTGCTGTACGGGTCCTACATCACCAACGTCGACAACTCCATCGGCTTCCAGAACGGCATCTTCGCGTTCACCGCCGCCGTGCTCGGTGGCATCGGCAGCCTGCGCGGCGCGATGATCGGCGCGCTCATCATCGGCCTGATCAAGACGCTCGGCGGCCAGTACCTGCCGGGCGGCACCCAGTACGACTACGTGTGGATCTTCGTGGTGCTCATCCTGGTTCTCGTGTTCCGGCCACAGGGTCTGTTCGGTGAAGCGGAGAGGGTGCGGGCATGACGAAGCTGACCGGTTTCCTGCCGCCCGCGCTTGCGCGCCCGTTCAGCGCGCTCGGCGGGGTGTTGCTCGCCATCGCGGCCATGCTGCCGTGGGCCACGTTCCTGTTGAACGGGGGCGCGTACCCGGACAAGGCGACGCTGCAGTTCTTCGACGCGCCGCTCGCGCTCACCGGGTTCCGGTGGCACGTGTTGCTGCTGGGCGTCGCGGCCGTGGTCCTCACGTTCGTGCCTATCGTCGGCCGGGCCCGAGTGCTGCGTGCGATCGGTTGGGGCGGCGTCGCGATCTCCGCGCTCAGCGCCGCC
This sequence comes from Actinophytocola sp., assembly GCF_050699935.1. NCBI lineage: Bacteria > Bacillati > Actinomycetota > Actinomycetes > Pseudonocardiales > Pseudonocardiaceae > Actinophytocola > Actinophytocola sp. Next base: position 76,361 of record NZ_JBOHGB010000007.1, on the reverse strand, counting down.
TTCATCGTCAGCGAGGGCGGCGGGCTCGGCGCGATCACCGCGGCCGACGGCAACACCGCGTTCGGCAGCATCGTCGGCGTGATCGGTGGCGTGGTGCTGGTCCTGGGAGCGGGCGCCACCGGCATCGAAGACGTGCCGCACTGGCCGACGGCGATCTTCGGCTTGACCGGCTGGGCCGGCCGGCTCGCCGCGTGGGGCGCGCTGGCGTTGGCGTTCGCGGCGGTGCTGTGGCTGGTGGCCCAGACACTGACCGCGGGTGGCATCGGTGGTGCGGCGTTCCCGTACGCCGGCCCGATCTTCCTGGCGTTCCTCGGCTTCGCGGGCGCGGTACTCGGCGCGCTGCACGGCGCCGGCATCACCGGCTGGGTGGCCCGGTTGTCCGAGGAGTACCGGGCGTTCAGCATCGTGGTCCTGCTGCTGTGCGCGTTCGCGCTGCCGTTCACCGACGCGGGCAACACCTACTGGATGCAGGTCGCGGCCAACATCGGGGTGTACGCCGCCACCGCGATCGGACTGAACATCGTGGTCGGCCTGGCCGGCCTGCTCGACCTCGGCTACGTGGCGTTCCTCGGCATCGGCGCGTTCGTGGCGGCCAACCTGTCGGGCGCCGCCGCCTCCGAGCTCGGTTGGCACCTGCCGTTCCCGCTCGCGGCGCTGATCGCGGCGGTGGTCGCCGGCGTCTTCGGCGCGATCGTCGGCTCACCGACCCTGCGGGTGCGCGGCGACTACCTCGCCATCGTGACGCTCGCGTTCGGCGAGATCTTCTACCGGTCCGCGCAGAACAACATCGGCGGCCTCACCGGCGGGGCCAACGCGATTCCCGGCATCCCGCCGATCGAGCTGTTCGGCCTCGGCTTCAACCAGTCGGTCACGTTGTTCGGCGCCGAGCTGCCGAGCGGGGTGCTCTACTACTTCCTGATCGTGCTGGTCGTGGCGGTCGTCATGGCGGTGTTCGCCAACCTGAAGAACAGCCGGATCGGTCGGGCCTGGATCGCGATCCGCGAGGACGAGGACGCCGCGCGGGCTATGGGCATCCGCACGGGCCAGGCCAAGATCCTCGCCTTCGTCGTCGGTGCCGCGCTCGCCGGCATCGCCGGTGCGGTCTTCGTGCACAAGCTGGGCACCGCGGCGGACGCGAGCTTCCGGTTCCTGGAGTCGGTGACGCTGCTCGCCGCGGTCGTCCTCGGCGGCATGGGCACGATCCCGGGCGCGGTGCTCGGCGCCTCGCTGCTGTTCGTGCTGCCGGAGAAGCTGCGCGAGTTCGACGAGTACCGGCTGCTGGTATTCGGTCTCGCGCTGGTCTTCATCATGCGGTTCCGGCCGCAGGGGCTGGTGCCCGACCGCGTCCGCCGCGCCGAGTTCGCCGGTGAGACCGAGGAGGGCAAGCGCATCGAGGAGGTTCAGGAACGGGCCGTGCTGGAACAGGAACTGGAGCTGGAACGAGAACATGAGGCTCCGCCGGGTCCGAAGGAGGGTGGCCGATGAGCGCCGCGGCACGGCACAGCGCGGCCGACACCGTGCTCGAGGCCACCGGAGTGTCCATGATCTTCGGTGGTCTGACCGCGCTCAACGACGTCTCGCTGACCCTGCACGAGGGCCGGATCGTCGGCCTCATCGGCCCGAACGGCGCCGGCAAGACGACGTTGTTCAACTGCCTCACCGGCCTCTACACGCCCACCCGCGGCGCGGTCCGGCTGCACGGCAGGGAGCTCCCGCACGACTCGGCGAGGGTCACCATGGCCGGCGTCGCGCGGACCTTCCAGAACATCCGGTTGTTCCCCAACATGACGGTCGTGGAGAACGTGCTCGTCGGCCGGCACATCCGGATGCGGCAGGGCCCGATCGCGTCCCTGTTCCACGGCCCGGTGTTCCACCGGGGCGAGGCCGCCGCGCGTCAGCGGTCGGCGGAGCTGCTCGAGTTCGTCGGACTGTCCGGATTGGACGATGAAGTCGCGCGCAACCTGCCCTACGGCGACCAGCGCCGGCTGGAGATCGCCCGGGCACTCGCCACCGAGCCGGACGTGCTGCTGCTGGACGAGCCCACGGCGGGCATGAACCCGCAGGAGACCGAGGCGGCCCGGCAGCTGATCTTCCGGATCCGCGACACCGGCGTGTCGGCCGTGGTGATCGAGCACGACACGAAGTTCATCTTCGGCCTCTGTGACACGGTGTCCGTACTGGTGCAGGGCGAGGTGCTGGTCGAGGGCTCGCCCGACACCGTGCGCGACGACCCGCGGGTGATCGAGGCCTACCTCGGCAAGCCACGTGAGGAGGTGGAGGCCTCGCTCACCGAGGCCGCCGCCGGCGGGAACGTGATCGAACACCGCGGTCCCGGCACCGGAGAGGAGAACGACGCATGACGGCCCTCCTGGAGGTCGAGAACCTCAGCGTGGCCTACGGCGCGATCGAGGCCGTGCGCGACGTGTCGTTCACGGTGGCGGAGGGCCAGATCGTCTGCCTCATCGGGGCGAACGGCGCGGGCAAGACGACCACGCTGCGCACCATCTCCGGGCTGCTGCGCCCGCGCGGGGGTGAGATCCGGTTCCAGAGCAGGTCGATCGTCAAGGCCCCGGCGCACTCGATCCTCAGCCAGGGGATCGCGCACTGCCCCGAGGGCCGGCGCGTGTTCGCCCGCATGTCCGTCGAGGAGAACATGCGGCTCGGCGCGTACACCCGCAAGGACGACGCGGGCGTGCGGGCCGACATGAACCGGGTCTTCGAGCTGTTCCCGGTGCTCGGTGAGCGGCGGGAACAGAAGGCGGGTCTGTTCTCCGGTGGCGAGCAGCAGATGCTCGCGATCGGTCGGGCGATGATGTCGCGGCCGCGACTGCTGATGCTCGACGAGCCGTCCATGGGCCTCTCGCCGATCATGACGCAGCTGATCTTCGACACGATCAAGGAGCTGCAGCAGCGCGGCACGACGATCCTGCTGGTCGAGCAGAACGCGCTGGCCGCGCTGGCGCTCGCGGACCGCGGCTACGTGGTCGACCTCGGTGCGACGACGCTGGAGGGCCCGGGCAACGAGCTGCTCGCCGACGAGCGGGTGCGGGCCGCGTACCTCGGCCAGTCCTGAGTGGACTGAGGCGGTGGGCGGCGCCTGGAAGGCTCCCTTCCGGTCACTGGACGCCCGGAAGGACGCCTTCCAGGCATGTCGTCGGGGGAGCGGCCGGCCGCGCGCACCACGCCGCGCAGCCGCTCGGGCGGGAGCTGGGGCCGGCGCACGACCCCGAGCGTGGTCACGCGCCGGGCGGCCGTTCCCTGACGATGCAGGTCAGCCGCGCCGTGCAGGTGCGCTTGCCCTCCTCGTCGGTGATCACGATCTCGAACGTGGACGTGCTGCGGCCGACGTGCAGCGGCGTGGCCACCCCGGTGACCTGGCCGGACCGGGCCGCACGGTGGTGGGTGCAGGAGAGCTCGAGCCCCATCGCCACGCGGTCGGTCCCCGCGTTCAGCGCCGCCGCGACCGACCCGACGGTCTCCGCGAGCGTGGCGTTCGCGCCGCCGTGGAGCAGGCCGTACGGCTGCAGGTTCCCCGCGACCGGCATGGTCCCGACGACGCGCTTCGGATCCCACTCGGTGATCTCGATGCCCATCTTCGTCGGCAGCAGCTGGTCGGCCAGGTCGTACCGAACCCCGGGCAGGCCCGGCGGGAAGTTCGAATCAGGGGTGCTCGACACGCTCTCTCCTCGCTGGTGGTCGTCACCGGTGTCGGTGCTCCACCCTAGACTCGGCCTGTGCCTGAGACGCCCGACACAAGTAATGCCCCTACCAGTACAAAGGCCGGTGCCGAGCGGCGGCTGCTGCTCATCGACGGCCACTCCATGGCCTACCGGGCGTTCTACGCGCTGAAGGAGGCGAACCTCGTCACCAAGAGCGGCCAGCACACCGAGGCCGTGTACGGCTTCACCTCGATGCTGATCAACCTGCTCCGCGACGAGCGGCCCACGCACGTGGCGGTCTGCTTCGACGTGTCCCGCAAGACGTTCCGCAGCGAGCAGTACGCCGAGTACAAGGCCAACCGGTCCGCGACACCCGACGAGTTCAAGGGCCAGCTCAGCCTCATCGAGGACGTGCTGGCCACGCTCGCGATCCCGTTCCTGACCAAGGAGGGCTACGAGGCCGACGACCTGATCGCCACGCTCACCACGCTCGCCACGGCGGAGGGCTTCGAGGTCTACATCAGCACCGGCGACCGCGACGCGTTCCAGCTCGTGAGCGAGCACGTGACGGTCCTGTACCCGTCGCGCGGCGTGTCCGAGATGTGGCGGATGACCCCGGAGGCGGTGCACACCAAGACGGGCGTGACGCCGGCGCAGTACGCGGACTACGCGGCACTGCGCGGCGACCCGTCGGACAACCTGCCCAAGATCCCCGGCGTGGGTGAGAAGACCGTGGCCAAGTGGATCAACCAGTTCGGCTCGCTCGCCGAGCTCGTCGACCGGGTCGACGAGGTCAAGGGCAAGGTCGGCGACGCGCTGCGCGAGCACCTGGCCAGCGTCATGATGAACCGCCAGCTCACCGAGCTGGTGAAGAACGTGCCGCTGGGCGTCGAGCCCGACGAGCTCGCCACCAGGCAGTGGGACCGCGACGCCGTGCACCGGCTGTTCGACGAGCTCGAGTTCCGGGTGCTGCGCGACCGGCTGTTCGGCGAGCTGTCCACCGCCGAGCCCGAGGCCGAGCACGGCTTCGAGGTCAGCGGCGGCGCGCTCGAGCCGGGGGAGTTGCCGGGCTGGCTCACCACGCACACGCCCGCCGGCTCGCGAGTCGGGCTGTCGTTCCGCGACGTGTCCACCGGGGTGGGCGGCGAGGCCGTCGAGCTGCGGTCGATCGCGATCGCGCTGGCCGACGGCACGGGCGTGTACGTCGACGTCACCACGCTCACCGAGGAGGACGAGACGGCGCTGGTCGCGTGGCTCGCCGACCCGGCGGTGGCCAAGCTGGGCTACGACGTCAAGCGGTCACTGCACGCGATCCGCCACCGCGGCTGGACGATGCGCGGCCTGGCCACCGACACCCAGCTGGCGGCGTACCTGGTGCGGCCGGGGCAGCGCTCGTTCGCGCTCGACGACCTGGTGCTGCGCTACCTCAAGCGGGAGCTGCGGGTGGAGCAGCAGCCCGAGGAACGCCAGCTGTCGCTTTTGGACGGTGAGGAGGGCGACGCGGCCAAGGTCGCGGAGTCGGAGATCGTCCGGGCACGCGCGATCGCCGAGCTGGCCGACGCGCTCGACGTCGCCCTGGAGAACACCGGCGGCGCGAACCTGCTGGCGGAGATCGAGCTGCCGCTACTGCACGTACTGGCGGAGCTGGAGGCGGTCGGCATCGCGGTGGACACCGAGCTGCTGGCCTCGCTCGAGGCGCACTTCGCCGGGCGGGTCAAGCACGCCGAGCAGGAGGCGTTCAAGGTCATCGACGAGGAGATCAACCTGGGTTCGCCCAAGCAGCTGCAGGTGGTGTTGTTCGACAAGCTGAAGATGCCGAAGACCAAGCGCACCAAGACCGGCTACACCACCGATGCCGACGCGCTGACCAGCCTGCACGAGCAGACCGAGCACCCGTTCCTCGCGCACCTGCTGGAGCACCGGGACGCGAGCCGGCTGAAGGTGACGGTCGAGGGCCTGATCAAGTCCGTGTCCGACGACAACCGCATCCACACCACGTACAGCCAGACGATCGCGGCGACGGGCCGCCTGTCGTCGACGGAGCCGAACCTGCAGAACGTGCCGATCCGTACGGACGAGGGCCGCACCATCCGCGACACGTTCATCGTGGGCGAGGGCTTCGCCGAGCTGATGACGGCCGACTACAGCCAGATCGAGATGCGGATCATGGCCCATCTGTCGGGTGACGCGGCGCTGATCGAGGCGTTCCAGTCCGGCTTCGACTTCCACGCAGCGACGGCCGCCCGGGTGTTCTCGGTCGAGCCGACGGAGGTCAGCGGCGGCCGGCGCGCCAAGATCAAGGCGATGAACTACGGCCTGGCGTACGGCCTGTCGGCCTACGGCCTGTCCCAGCAGCTGCGGATCTCCACCGAGGAGGCGCGCGGCCTGATGGAGGAGTACTTCGACCGCTTCGGTGGCGTGCGCGACTACCTGCACGAGGTCGTGGCGCAGGCCCGGAAGGACGGGTACACGGAGACGATCTTCGGCCGGCGCCGCTACCTGCCGGACCTGACGTCGGACAACCGACAGCGCCGGGAGATGGCCGAGCGGATGGCGCTGAACGCGCCGATCCAGGGCAGCGCCGCGGACATCATCAAGGTCGCGATGCTCAACGTCGACCGCGAGCTCCGCGCGGCCGGCCTGCGTACCCGCATGCTGCTCCAGGTCCACGACGAGCTGGTCCTGGAGGTCGCCGAGGGAGAGCGGGAGACCGCGGAGATGTTGGTGCGCAAGGGAATGGGCGGCGCGTACAAGCTCGACGTGCCGCTGGACGTGTCGGTCGGCTTCGGCCGTTCGTGGAACGACGCCGCTCACTGAGTCGCCATGGAGACGGTCGTCCACCTCAGGCGGGCACGGGACCTGATGGACTCCCGCTACGCCGACCCGCTCGACCTCGACGCCATGGCGTCCGAGGCGGGCTTCTCCCGCTACCACTTCGCGCGGGAGTTTCGGAACACGTTCGGCGAGACCCCGGGCGGCTATCTCAGCCGGCGGCGGGTGGAGCGGGCCAAGGAGCTCCTGGCGTCGGCGAACCTCACCGTGACCGAGATCTGCATGGTCGTCGGCTTCACCAGCCTCGGTTCGTTCTCGCGGCGGTTCACCGAGCTGGTCGGCTGCCCGCCGACCGAGTACCGCAGGCGGATGGTCGCCCGAGGCGGCCCGCCGCCCATCCCGGGGTGCTTCGCGATGGCGTGGGGACGTCCGCTCCCAGCAATCGCGGATAAGCACCCCGGCGAGCCCCCGCCGTAGCTTCGGTGTCCACACCGAACAGGAAAAGGGGAAGGCATGATCACCAAGCTCACGCACGCCACCATCTACGTCCTCGACCAGGACTCCGCGAAGGACTTCTACGTCGACAAGCTCGGCTTCGAGGTGCGCACCGACATCACCATGGGGGAGGACTTCGACGGCGCCGGCCAGGGCTTCCGCTGGCTCACGGTCGGCCCGGCGAGCCAGCCCGACGTCGAGTACATCCTCGCCGACTGCGCGATGGGCCACTCGCCGGAGAACGCCGACGAGGTCCGCGCGTTCGTGGCCAAGGGCGCGATCGGTGGCGGCGTGTTCGCCACCGACGACTGCCAAAAGACCTACGCCGAGCTGAGCGAGCGCGGCGTGGTCTTCCTGCAGGAGCCGGCCGAGCGCCCGTACGGCGTCGAGGCCGTCTTCCGTGACGACTCCGGCAACTGGTTCAGCCTCACCCAGCAGCGGCGCTTGTCAGAAGGCCGCTAGGCAGAAAACGGACACCGGCTCGGGTACGGTTGCGGGCGAGTCCCGACCCTGCGGAGGCTGGATGACCGGAAAGCGGGCCCTCGTCCTCGGTGGTACCGGAATGCTGGCCGGGTGCGCCGAAGCACTGGTCACCGACGGCTGGCATGTCGTGCTGCCGAGCCGGCGCCACGCGCCGATCCCGGCCGCGGAGGGCAACGGGAACGGTCACCGCAAGGCCATCTGGGTCCAGGCCTCCTGGTCCGAGCCCGCAGCCCTCGCCGAAGGGGCCGCGCGCGCCCTCGGCGGACTCGCGGACCTGCTCGTCGCGTGGGTGCACCGCACCGAGCGGGTCGCCGTGCTCCGCGCCGTGGCCCCGCTGCTCGCCCCGAACGCGCCGGTCGTCGAGGTCCACGGCAGCGCGTCGGCCAACCCGGTCGGCGGCTGCCCGGACCCGGTTCTCGAGGGCCATCCCACCCAGCAGATCGTGCTCGGCTTCGTCCAGCACGCCGGCCGCACCCGGTGGCTCACCCACCAGGAGATCTCGGCCGGCGTGCTGGACGGCGTGCGCCGGGCACTGGCCGGCAAACCCCCGGCGGTGCACCAGGTCGGCGAGTTCCGACCGGTGCACCGCTGAGTCCTCCCTCGGTCAGTCGACCTCGAACGTCCGCCAGTGCACACCGTCGACCGATGTCTGCACCTTCCGACTCGAGTTGGACCCCACCGAGACGTAGCCGAGCCCGGTCCGGTAGGCGTAGTCGCCGTAACGGCGCTTCGTCTCGGTGAACGTGCGACCGCCGTCGCGACTGAGGTAGGCAGTTCCGTCGGGGGTGTTGATGGTGAGCCCCTCCGCGCCGGCAACCATGTACCCGAAGACCCGGCGCGGCTGCTTGTCGTCGGCGGGGCGCCACGTCTGCTGCCAGGTGCGGCCACCGTCGGTACTGCGGAAGACACCCAGCAGCCCGTTGCTCGTGTCCGGCATCCCCCCGATCGCGGAGGCGTACAGGATGCCGTCGTGTGAGTCCACGAACCAGCCGCGGGAGGAGACGGTCTCTCGCCAGTCCAGGATCGTGGTCGTCCACGTTCGGCCGTCGTCGTCGCTGACGGCGAGGCCCCAGTGGTCGGTCTCCGGATCCCTCCCGGCGACCCACCAGATGCCGTCCTTGGTCGGCACCCGACCAGCGAGCATCGCGGTGAGCGGGGGCCGGTTCTCCAGCACGGCGGACTTGCCGGAACCGGGTAGCAGCACCGCGAAGCCTCGCTCGGCGCATTGCTTTCCGCCACCGACGAGCCGGGCGCACGATTCGACGAGAACCCCGCCGTCCGGGATCGCCGGGACGCGGTCGGTCACGACGCTCGGCACGGATACGGTCTCCCACGTCGCGCCGCCGTCCACGCTGTGCGCGCGGTGGACCCGCGTGCCGTCGAGAGTCGCCGACAACGGCCAGTCGACCGTGATCTCCTTCGGCCCGAGGACGCTGAGGTCTTCGCGGGCCCACGAGGGGGCCGAATCGGGCCGCGGCAGCTTCCGGGGCGTCCAGTTCGTGCCGTCGTCGGTGGCGAGCAGCTCACTCGTGCAGCGACCGGTTCCTTCCTTGCACCTGGATCGGATGACGTAACCGTGTTCGGGGTCGGCGAACTCCGCACGGTGAATGAACGTGCCCTTGGGATAGCTGGGCTCGGACGGAGGCGGCGGCGTGGCAGGGGGCACCGGTTCCGGCACCATCTGGGTGCGCAGCAGCGGGACCGCCACGCTCACCACCAGGACGGCCGCCACGGCGCCGATCTGCATGCGCCGGCGCACCACGCGCTGCTTGTGCCGCGCGACCACCTTGTCGAAGCCCGGTACCGGCAGCGAGCCGCGCAGGTCGTCGCGCAGCCGCTCGAGCTTCGTGTCGAGGTCGGTGTCAGGCATCTTGCACCTCCTCGGTGCGAAGTTCAGCGGCCAATGCCGCGCGGGCTCGGGAGAGGCGGGACTTCACCGTCCCGACTGGAACGTCCAAAATGGACGCGACGTCGGCCACGGGCAGGTCGGCGAGGTAGTGCAGCACGACCGCGGACTGGTACTCGTGGCTCAGCGCGCGGATCGCCGCGTGCAGGTCGAGGTGCTCGCCGAAGGCCTCGTCCGGTGTCTCGTCCACCTCGCGGTGCAGGATCCGGCCGAGCATCGCCCGCCGCCGCCAGTGCCGGCGGGCGAGGTTGACCACGACCGTGCGCACCCACGCCTCGGGGCTGTCCGCCCGTTCGACCCGGCCGCGGCGGCCGTAGGCGACCGCGAACGCCTCCTGCGTGACCTCCTCGGCCTCGCCCATGTCCCTGAGCGGTGCGTAGGCGGTCAGCACCAGGCTGCGATAGCTCTCCTGGTACAGCTGTGCGAACCATTCCCCATGGGCCACGATCGCTCCCGTCGGCTCATCTACCGTGCAAGAGTCATGAGCGATCCGCCAGGTTCCCGGCGAAAGTCGTCAGCGCAGCGCCGCGGCCGGGCGGACCTCCCAGATGGTCCACAGTGGACGGTAGCCGAGGCGTGGCCAGAACACCGAGGCCAGCGGGTTCGGCGGGTTGTAGTAGAGGAACGTGCCGGTGGCGCCGCGCCGGGCCAGCTCCTCGTGAGCGACCGCCATGAGATGCCGGCCGACGCCGGTGCCACGCGCCTCGGCCCGCACCGACACGCAGTTGACGTATCCCCACCGGCCGGCCCGCAGCCGGGTGGCCATCGTCGAGCCCGGCCGCACGTCGATCACCCGGCCATGCGCGAGCCCGACCACCACGCCGTCCCGCTCGGCGAGCCATACCGGATCGCCCTGCTCCAGATGCCGGACCAGCGCCGCGCGCTTGATCCGGCGCGCGTCCGGGCGCTCGATCGCGGCGCCGACCCGCGCGGAGTACGCCAGCTCGGCGAGCTCCAAATCCAGCGCCACCACGAGATCCCAGGTCGTCGCGAGCCGGACCGTCAGGTCCTCGGCGCCGGACTCCGCACCCGCCGGCTCGGTGCGCACGGCGAGCGTCGAGAGAGGAGCGAGCCCGTGGGCGAGCAGCGGTCCGGTCGCCGCCACGTCGCGGCTCGGCCACGTCACCAGGCACGCCGAGTCGCAGCCGGGCGAACCGCGTTCCAGCATCCGGCGCAGGTCCCGCAGCAGCAGGTCCATCCCGGCCCCGCCGTCACCGCCGGCCTCGCCGAGGAGCGGGTGCAGCTCCCACACCTCACGCGCGGACCACAGCGTCGGCGCCGTGCCGTCCTCGTACCGGTCGCGTACGACCACACCGGCCACCCGCTCGCCGTCCGGCAGCGCCGCGGTCAGCACGTCCCCGTCGGGTGGTGGTGCGGCGGGCGGCAGCAGCGGGTCGACGCGTTCGAACCGTGCGGTCTGGGCGGCCAGCAGCGTGTCCGCCGTGCTCATGAAAGCCGGCAGCGGAAGATCGCCGTGCCGGGGAACAGCGCGCCGCGCAGCGGGCTCCACTGGCCCCACTGCTCGGTGAGCTCCTCCGGCCAGGTCGGCTCCACGAGGTCGAGCAGCCTCAGCCCGGCACCGGTCAGCGCGCGCACGAAGTCGCCGAGCGTGCGGTGGTGCTCGACGTAGGTGGCCCGGCCCCGCGCGTCGACCTCGACGTACGGTCTGCGGTCGAAGTACGAGCCGGTCACTCGCAGCCCGCTCGGGCCGGGGTCGTCCGGGAAGATCCAGCGCATCGGGTGGGTCACCGCGAACACCCACGAGCCGCCGGGCCGCAGCACGCGGGCCACCTCCTGGAAGAGCCCGTTCAGATCGGCGACGAACGGCACCGCCCCGAACGCCGAGCACGCGACGTCGAAGGACCCGCTCGCGAACGGCAACCGCTCCGCGTTGGCCCGCACCAGCGGCACGTCGATGCCGGTGGCCTCGTTCGCCGCGGCCGCGTGGCGCAGCATGCCGGCGGACAGGTCGAGTCCGACCACCCGCGCGCCCGTGCCGGCCAGCCACCGCGCACACGGCGCGGACCCGCAGCCGACCTCGAGCACGTCGCGCCCGGCGACCTCGCCGAGCAGGCACGCGTCCGCCTCACGCAGCCGCTCCGGGCACCACACGAAGTCGGCCACGCCGAGGAACTCGCCGTGTTCGGTGTGGTAGTCGTCCGCGTCTGCGTCCCACCACGCGCGGTTGGCCGTGACCGACTCCGCGGACGAGGCAGGGCGCCGCTCGCTGCCGACCGTGCCGAGCGCCCGTTCCGCGGCCTGTACCGGCGGCAAGTCTGGATCTTCGGCCGGCACTGTCGTCATGCGTTCCCCCTCGGGCGCGTACAGGCGCGTACGTGCGCAGATGACCTACCCAGGTTTGCCGGGCCGTCGCGCAGCCGCGTAGGATACCGCCGCGCAGTGGTTTCGCGCTGCCGACTGTTCATCTTGCGGGAATCAGATCCGGTTGCGCGGCGTTGGCGGTGTCGTACAGGTTCGTTCGGTCCGTCGGCGAACTATCCCGCCGCGCGCCGACAACTGCAAATCCGTTGCCCATCTCTCGAACAATCCGTACCGGAGCCACCTAGCAAATGTCCACCGACACCACCACTGTCCCGGCTGACACCGCGCCGAAGCAGCAGGTCGCCGTTAACGACGTCGGGACGGGGGAGGATTTCCTCGCCGCCATCGACAAGACCATCAAGTACTTCAACGATGGCGACATCGTCGAGGGCACCATCGTGAAGGTCGACCGGGACGAGGTCCTGCTCGACATCGGCTACAAGACCGAGGGTGTCATCCCCTCGCGTGAGTTGTCGATCAAGCATGACGTCGATCCGAACGAGGTCGTCAAGGTCGGTGACGAGGTCGAAGCCCTCGTCCTCCAGAAGGAGGACAAGGAAGGCCGGCTGATCCTGTCCAAGAAGCGTGCGCAGTACGAGCGCGCGTGGGGCACGATCGAGGCCCTCAAGGAGTCCGACGAGCCGGTCAAGGGCACGGTCATCGAGGTGGTCAAGGGCGGTCTGATTCTCGACATCGGCCTGCGCGGCTTCCTGCCGGCGTCGCTGGTCGAGATGCGCCGGGTGCGCGACCTGCAGCCGTACGTGGGCCGCGAGCTCGAGGCGAAGATCATCGAGCTGGACAAGAACCGCAACAACGTGGTGCTCTCCCGCCGCGCCTGGCTGGAGCAGACCCAGTCCGAGGTGCGCAGCGAGTTCCTCAACCAGCTGCAGCGCGGCCAGGTCCGCAAGGGCGTCGTCTCCTCGATCGTCAACTTCGGCGCGTTCGTGGACCTCGGCGGCGTCGACGGTCTGGTGCACGTCTCGGAGCTGTCCTGGAAGCACATCGACCACCCCTCCGAGGTCGTCGAGGTCGGCCAGGAGGTCACCGTCGAGGTCCTCGACGTGGACATGGAGCGCGAGCGCGTGTCCCTGTCGCTCAAGGCCACCCAGGAAGACCCGTGGCGCCAGTTCGCCCGTACCCACGCGATCGGCCAGATCGTGCCGGGCAAGGTCACCAAGCTGGTTCCGTTCGGTGCGTTCGTCCGGGTGGACGAGGGCATCGAGGGCCTGGTGCACATCTCCGAGCTGGCCGAGCGCCACGTGGAGATCCCGGAGCAGGTCGTGCAGGTCGGCAACGACGTGATGGTCAAGGTCATCGACATCGACCTCGAGCGGCGCCGGATCTCGCTGTCCCTCAAGCAGGCCAACGAGGGCTTCACCACGGACACCGAGTTCGACCCGACCCAGTACGGCATGGCCGCGGAGTACGACACCGAGGGCAACTACATCTACCCCGAGGGCTTCGACCCGGACACCCAGGAGTGGCAGGAAGGGTTCGACAAGCAGCGGGAGGAGTGGGAGCGCCAGTACGCCGAGGCGCACACTCGCTACGAGCAGCACATGGCCCAGGTCAAGAAGGCCGCCGAGGCCGAGGCCGCCGCGGAGAGCGAGGGCGGCGGCACCGAGGCGGGCGAGGCCGGCGAGGGCGACTACTCGTCCGGCGGTGGCGGTGGTGAGGCGCCGAAGAAGAGCGGCGGCACCCTCGCCAGCGACGAGCAGCTCGCGGCCCTGCGCGAGAAGCTCTCCGGCGGCTTCTGAGTCTCCCGACATACCACGAGGGCCCCGTCGTTATCGGCGGGGTCCTCGTTTTTTGCCGTTTCTTGCTCACGGTCCCTTACCGTGATCCGGTGCGCACTTTGGTCCTCCTCGCCGTCGCGGCCGTCGTGGCGGGCTGCGCTCGCGCGGAGGAGGAGCCCGTGGTCGTGCCGGAGGTTCCGCAGATCGGCACTACCGCACCGGCGTCCGGCGCGCGGGAGCGGCCGGTGCCGCAGACGTGCGGCGAGCTCGCCACATCGGAGGACGTCGGCACGATCATCGGCACCCTGATCACCGGCGAACCCCAGCCGGTCGTCGGCGTGCCACAGGAGAGCATCGGCCGGACCGCGCGGCTGGACTGCTACTACGGCCTGCCCGCCGGCAAGCCGCTGTCCGCGGCGATCGTGTGGATCGGCGTCGCGAGCTACACCGACGAGGCATCGGCGCAGGGCCGCGTGACGGCGACGATCACCGGCGAGCGCGACGTCGGGGCGCGCGTCAACGAGGTCCCGGTCGGCCAGGGCCGTGGCGTGCTGCTGCGCGGGCAGACGTGGATGCTGGTCGCCATGCGGGGGAGTACGACGGTCGTGGTCAGCGTGCGGCCGGACCTGGTCCGGGAGGATCGCGCCGGTGCGATTCTGGGTCAGCTGGCGGACAAGGCACTCACCCCGCGCGAGCCGGCCCCGACGACGACGGGCTGAGCTTTCAGGCCGCGGCGCGGGTGACGGCGGTGGCGCCGCGGCGCGCGATCACGACCGGTGCCCAGGCACGCTCGGCGGCCGCGGCGGCGGCCCGGCGCCGCAGGCCGGCGAGACTGTGCCTGGCGGGCATGAGCGCCGCCGTCCACCAGGTGCGGCGGTACTCCTCCAGCGCGACGGCGACCGCGTGGTACCGCAGACAATGCACCAACCCGGGAATGCCGAGGCGATGCCTCCCTGGCTGATTGCCGCGTCGTCGCATGGGTTGTCCTCCGTGTGGGTGACGGCTTGGCGGCAACCGTAGGCGATCAAGTAACCAAATCACCGGAAGCGCCACGCGTGTCTTCATGCACTCGCGTAACAGATCGGCCACGAACAGGGTGATCACGTCGCCACGGCGAGCTGCCAGAATGCCGGCATGCTTCGTGTTGGCCTCACCGGCGGAATCGGCTCCGGAAAATCCACTGTGGCCGGTCGGCTGGCCGAGCACGGCGCCGTCGTGATCGACGCCGACAAGATCGCCCGCGAGGTCGTCGAGCCGGGCACCCCGGGCCTCGTCGAGCTGGTCGAGGCGTTCGGCGAGGACATCCTCGGCCCGGGCGGCGCGCTGGACCGCGCCCGGCTCGCCCAGCGGGTCTTCGCCGACGAGGCGGCCCGTGCGCGGCTGAACGGCATCGTGCACCCGAGGATCGGCAAGCGCACCGCCGAGCTGATGGCCGAGACCGCGGCGGACGCGATCGTCGTGCACGACGTGCCGCTGCTCGTGGAGAACCGGCTCGGTGCGGCCTACCACCTGGTGCTGGTCGTCGACGCCCCGATGGAGACCCGCGTGCGGCGGGTGGTCCGCGACCGTGGAATGTCCGAAGAGGACGCGCGAGCGCGGATCCGGGCCCAGGCCGACGAGGCCGCCCGCCGCGCCGCCGCGGACGTCTGGCTCGACAACGGCGGGTCGATCGACGAGGTTCTGGCCGCGGTCGACGCGCTGTGGGCGGACAGGCTGGTGCGCTACGAGTCCAACGTGCGGCTCGGCCACCGCAATACCTATGGCGGCCCGCGCCTGCGGCCGCCCGACCCGACCTGGCCCGTGCAGGCCGAGCGGCTGATCGCCCGCATCCGGACGGCGATCGGGGACCTGGACGCCCGCGTGGACCACACCGGCTCGACCGCCGTCCCCGGCATGCCGGCCAAGGACGTCATCGACCTGCAGCTGGCCGTCGGCTCGATCGAGGAGGCCGACCGGCACGCCGCGGCGCTCGCGGCCGCGGGCTTCCCCCGCCTCGGGTTCGTCGACCGGGACAACCCCAAGCCCTACGAGCCGGACCAGCGGATGTGGCGCAAGCGGCTGCACGCGTCGGCCGACCCCGGCCGGCTCGCGAACCTGCACGTGCGGGTCGAGGGCGGCCCGGGCTGGCGGCTGGCGCTGCTGCTGCGCGACTGGCTGCGCGCGGACGCGGCGGCACACGCGGAGTACCGGTCGCTCAAGGAGGAGCTGTCCCACCGGTACGCGACCGACGACGACACCGACAACTACGCCGAGGCGAAGGAGCCGTGGTTCGACCAGGCGGCCATCCGTGCGGAGCAGTGGGCGAACGACACCGGCTGGCAGCCATGACCGGCGCTCAGCCGCCGCGGGTGTGCATCTCCAGGTGCGGGTTGGCCTTGAGTGTCGCCACCGGGATGAACGGCATGCGGTCGCGCTCGGCGAGCCGATCCACCGCGCCGCGGTCCTCGCGCGCCTCCCACCTGCCCGTGATGAGCGCGCGCAGCTCCTCGAACGAGGCGCCGTCGCGCAGCGGGTCGCGCAGGTTCGTGCCCTCCACGGCGTACAGGCAGCGGAACCACATGCCGTCCGCGGTCAGCCGGCTGCGGTCGCACGTGGCGCAGAACGGCTGAGTCGTCGACGACACGATGCCGAACGTCGAGCCGTCCGGCAGCGCGAAGCGGTCGGCCGGCGCCGCGCCGGTGTCGGCCAGCGGCGTGATCGGGCCGTAGTGGTCGGTCAGCCGCGAGAGCATCTCCGCACGGGACAGCACGAGGTCCTTCGACCAGTTCGTCGCGCCGCCGACGTCCATGTACTCGATGAACCGCACCTCCGCGGGCACGGTCCGGCCGAACTCGATCAGGTCGGCCAGCTCGTCGTCGTTGACGCCGCGCATGGCCACCGTGTCGATCTTGGTGCCGGTGAACCCGGCCGGTGCGACGGAGGCGATGCCCTCGAGCACCGCCGCGTGCGAGTTGCGCTGCGACAGCGACCGCGACCGGTCCGCCCGCAGCGTGTCCAGGCTGACCGTCACCCGCCCCAGGCCGGCCGCCCGCAGTGCTTCGACGTGGTCGGCCAGCAGCACGCCGTTCGTGGTCATCGCGAGGTCGCGCAGCCCCGGCTTGCGGGACAGCATCGACACGAGCTCCGGCAGCTCGCGGCGCAGTAGCGGCTCGCCGCCGGTGAGCCGGACCTTGTCCACACCGAGCGACATGAAGACGTCGGTGAGCGTCGAGACCTCTTCGAACGTGAGCAGGTCGCGCCGCGGCAGCCAGACGTACTCGGCCTCGGGCATGCAGTACCGGCACCGCAGGTTGCACCTGTCGGTGACCGAGATTCGCAGGTTTCGCATCGGCCGCCGGTAGCGGTCGACGATCGCGTCTGCCGGCACTCCGCTAACGTATACGCGATCAGCGCCGTCCCGCCAGGAAGGCGGCAACCTGCGAGAATCGGCTGGTGCTCGTGACGAATCACCACTCCGCACCCGCGGTCTGAATCTCGCGCGCGGCGCCCGGATCGGGCGCACCCGGCCGGTCGTCTTTCCTGGCGTGCGGAAACTTCGCGACAGCGGTGCGTGTCACGGCGCAACGATCGGCGGACCCACGTTCCGGTCAGGGGTCAGTACGGCGGCCAGACGTCGAATATGTGCTTGTAGGCGAGCCAGCCACCCAGGTCGTGGCGAAACCGACTGAGCTCCTCAAGGGTCTTGTGCACCGTGCACAGCGCCAGGTCGGCCTCACCGGCGAGCAGCACCCGGCCGGCGACCGCGGCGGCGAACTCCTCGCACCGGACCAGCCGCGCGGAGGTGCCGCCGGGCGCGGCCAGGCCGAGCAAGAGGTCGGTGGTCCGCCAGTACCGGCCGTCGCTCGTCGCGCGCACCGCGGTCAGCACGCTCGGGCCGGCCTTGGCGTGCCGCGAGCGCGGCCGCTGGTGGGTGAGGCGAAGGTTCAGCTCCGGCAGCAGCCAGGTGACCTCCGCGTCGTAAAAAGGATCTTCCGGTGTGGGGCACTCCGTGCGCAGACCCCAGCGCTCCACCTGGCAGGTACGCAGGCGGCGGGTCGTGCCGGTGGAGACGTAGCTGCGGGACGATGTGAAGGTGTCGACGATGTCGATGAGCTGGGGAGTGATCGCCGTTGCCACGCGTCCAGAGGGTAGTCGTCGGCATGCTGTGGGTGATGGCCGGGTGCGATTCGTTATGTAACGTCTCGTAAGCGGACTTGTATCGATCGGGTAAATGTCATGCTGGATGGGCTGAGCACTATTGACTAACAGGTTTTAGCCATCGTTCCAGGTCAACGGGATCTTGAGCCATGCCTCGACGTCGTATCCGGCCGCCGCGATCCCGTCGACAGCCGCGAACGTTCGTTCGATCGCGCGTTGGGCCGTTCGGTCGTCGATGAGCCCGGCCGAACGGGCGGCGAGCACCTCGTCCGTATCGAGCACCCGGAGGTCGGTGTGATCGCGCACGAGGATGTCGAGGTAGAGATCGACGGTCCGCCACACCTCCCCGGGCTCGATGTCGACGACATCGATGTACACGTCGTGGTCGAGCCGGCGGCCCGGGTGCGCGCGCCAGCGCCCGACCCGCAGCCCCTGCGCGGGCAGCAACCAGGAGCGGAAGTAGCCGATCTCGGGGTGCCCGGCGAGCGGCCGCGCCATGTACAGCCCGAAGTCGGTCGTCCGGTAGTGGTCGACGGCGCGTACGAACCCCTTCGGATCGGTGTTGGTCATGCCGGCGAGGTCGAACAGTTCGATCTTGGGCGGGTGCACCTCGGTCACACGCACCACCCTGGCACGAGGCGCGCCGATCTGGTCCGAGGGCCCCGCTGACCTGCCCGAACGGAATTTGTCGGTGGTCGCGCGTAGCCTGCATTTCGTGGCAATGGTGATGGCTAACTCGCAGTTCCGGCCCATCGGTGACATCCCGCGCACCGGTGGCAGGTTCCAGATGATCAGCGACTACGTACCGGCGGGCGACCAGCCGGCGGCGATCGCCGAACTCGAGCGACGGATCGAGGCGAGCGAGAAGGACGTCGTGCTGCTCGGCGCCACCGGAACGGGAAAGTCCGCCACCACGGCCTGGCTGATCGAGAAGCTGCAACGGCCGACGCTGGTGATCGCGCCGAACAAGACGCTGGCCGCGCAGCTCGCCAACGAGCTGCGCGACTTCTTCCCGCACAACGCGGTCGAGTACTTCGTCAGCTACTACGACTACTACCAGCCGGAGGCGTACGTCCCGCAGACGGACACCTACATCGAGAAGGACTCCTCGATCAACGAGGACGTCGAGCG
The DNA here is from genome assembly GCF_050699935.1 of Actinophytocola sp. Lineage (NCBI taxonomy): Bacteria > Bacillati > Actinomycetota > Actinomycetes > Pseudonocardiales > Pseudonocardiaceae > Actinophytocola > Actinophytocola sp. The sequence continues at coordinate 57,720 of NZ_JBOHGB010000007.1, read as the reverse complement.
GCTGCGGCACTCCGCCACGTGGAGCCTGCTGTCCCGGCGCGACGTCGTCGTGGTGGCGTCGGTGTCGTGCATCTACGGCCTGGGCAGCCCGCAGGAGTACCTCGACCGCACGATCGGGCTCGAAGTGGGCGAGGAGGTCGAGCGGGACGTGCTGTTACGCGCCCTGGTCGACACCCAGTACACGCGAAATGACGTGTCGTTCAGCCGCGGCTCGTTCCGGGTGCGGGGCGACACGGTCGAGGTCATCCCGGCGTACGAGGAGCTCGCCGTCCGGATCGAGTTCTTCGGCGACGAGATCGAGGCGCTGTACTACCTGCACCCGCTGACCGGTGACGTGATCAAGCAGGTTGACACGATCCGGATCTCGCCGGCCACGCACTACGTGGCGGGGCCCGAGCGCATGGAGCGGGCGATCCGGGGCATCGAGGCGGAGCTGGAGGAGCAGCTCGCGAAGATGGAGAAGCAGGGCAGGCTGCTGGAGGCGCAGCGGCTGCGCATGCGCACCGCCTACGACGTGGAGATGATGCGCCAGGTCGGGTTCTGCTCGGGTATCGAGAACTACTCGCGGCACATCGACTACCGCGGCCCGGGCACCGCGCCGGCCACGCTGCTCGACTACTTTCCCGAGGACTTCCTGCTGGTCATCGACGAGTCGCACGTGACCGTGCCGCAGGTCGGCGGGATGTACGAGGGCGACATGTCCCGCAAGCGAACGCTGGTGGAGCACGGCTTCCGGCTGCCGAGCGCGATGGACAACCGGCCGCTGACCTGGGAGGAGTTCCAGGACCGAATCGGCCAGACGGTGTACCTGTCCGCGACGCCGGGCCCGTACGAGATGGGCCAGACCGGCGGCGAGTTCGTCGAGCAGGTCATCCGCCCGACCGGGCTCGTCGACCCCGAGGTCATCGTCAAGCCGACCGAGGGCCAGATCGACGACCTGGTGCACGAGATCCGGGTGCGGGCCGAGTGCGACGAGCGCGTGCTGGTCACCACGCTGACGAAGAAGATGGCCGAGGACCTCACGGACTACCTGCTGGAGCTGGGCATCCGGATCCGTTACCTACATTCCGAAGTGGACACTCTGCGCCGGGTGGAGCTGCTGCGTCAGCTGCGCATGGGCGAGTTCGACGTGCTCGTCGGCATCAACCTCCTCCGCGAGGGGCTCGACCTTCCGGAGGTGTCGCTGGTGGCGATCCTCGACGCTGACAAGGAGGGCTTCCTCCGCTCCGGCACGAGCCTGGTGCAGACGATCGGCCGCGCGGCCCGCAACGTGTCGGGCCAGGTCCACATGTACGCCGACACGATCACCGACTCGATGCGGCACGCCATCGACGAGACGAACCGCAGGCGTGCCAAGCAGATCGCGTACAACGAGGAGCGGGGCATCGATCCCCAGCCGCTGCGCAAGAAGATCGCCGACATCCTCGATCGCGTGTACCACGAGGCGGAGGGCTCCGACACGGAGTCCGTCCCGATCGGCGGCTCCGGACGCAACGCGTCTCGCGGCCGCCGAGCCGCGGGCGAACCGGGCGGCCGCTCGTCGGGCGTGTACGTCAAGGAGAACGTGGGCTCGATGGCCCGCTCGGAGCTGGCCGACCTGGTACAGCAGCTGACGGACCAGATGATGAACGCCGCCCGCGACCTCCAGTTCGAACTGGCGGCCCGTCTCCGCGACGAGATCGCCGACCTGAAGAAGGAATTGCGAGGTATGGACGCTGCCGGCGTGAGGTAACCCGCACGTCGGGCAAGCAAGCCGCGGGGTTCGGCTGCGAGTGGGTTCCGGGCGGGCCGGAAACGCGGTTCCTCACCTGAGGACGCGACGTTTCGTCTAGAAATAGCCCATGATCTGGAGCCGAGCCCGGTGAGCGTGCCCATCGACAGCGACCTGGCGGGCCGGCCACACGCACCCGCCGCCTCCGCGGTCGTGGTCGTGGGGGCGTTGCTCGTCGGCGCGGGGGCGCTCGCGGTGTCGTCCGTCCTCGGGTCCGATCTCGCGCGGGTACTCATCGCGCTGGTACTCCTCGTCGGCGGGCTTTGGGTCGCCCGGCCGGCGGGCGACCGGCGGCACCCCGGCACGCTCGCGCTCGGCGCCCACGTGCTGCGCGGCATCGGCACGTCCTATGTGGTACTCGGCGCCTACCTCGGCGGGCTGGCGTTGCTGACCGCCTCGGTGCCCGACGGGCCGATCATCATCGGCGAGTCCGCCGGACCGTCCACGACAGCGGTGATCCTGATGGTGTACGGCATCCCCGCACTCGCGCTGCTCGCCTTGGTCACCACCGGAATGCGCGCCTGGACGGCCGGCACCGGCGCGATCATGCCGATGATCACCGTGCTGCTGATGGCCGACGCGGGCGCCGGCGCGGCCGTGGTCTCGGTGACGATGCTCGTGGTCGCCCTGGTGCTCGCGGTCCTCGTCGTCCGCACGCCGGCCGGCTCGACGTGGGGCAACACGGCGTCCGCTGCCGCGGCGATGGCCACCTCGTTCGCGTTCGGCACCGGGTCGTCGCCGTTCGGCACGCTCGGCTCGACCCAGCTGGCCGGCGGCGCGGGTACCGCACCGGCCGGGCAGCTCGACGCGGCCGCGCTCGTCGCGGTGCTGGCCGGCGCGCTGCTGCTCGCGGCGATCCTCGTGCTGGTCGCGGTGATCCGGCGCGACCTCGCCGGCGGCGTGCTCGTCGGCTCGGTCTTCGCGATGCCGCCGGTCCTGCTGTCCACCTGGGTGCCGCCGGACTCCGGCTGGCCGGCGGAGGCGATGGTGGCGCTGGCGGGCGTACCGGTCTTCGTCGCCCTGACGGCCATGCTCGCGATCCGCGTACCCCGCGTCCGTGACGCACTGGTCGCGATCCTGTCCCCGAAGCCACCAACGCGGCCTGCGGCCCAACCCGCCAAGCCCCCGCCGACCGACGAGCCGCCGACGAACGACGAGCCGCCGACGAACGACCAGGAAATCGCCCAGCCCGAGCGTCAACCCTCGGGAGCGATCGCGGCCGCCGCATGCGCCGTGGTCGTCGCGGCGGCCGCGGTCGTGTTCGTCGTCCTCGCCGTGCCCGTCTTCGGCTGGGACCCGCGCGTTCAGGGGGCCGTCGCGCTGCTCGTGCTCGTCGCCGCCGGTGTGCTCGGCTCCTGGCTCCCCGCCACTCCCGGCGCGGCCGGCGCGATCGTCGCCCTCCTCGGGCTCGCCCTCGCGTCCCCGTGGGCCCGGCTTCTCGGTGGCACGTGGGCGAGCACGTCCCAGGCCGAGCGGATCATCACCGGCGTGCTCGACCTCGGGTCCGCCGCGGCGCTCGCCTGGTTCCTCGCCCGACGGCACTCGCGAACCGGCGTGTTCGCCGCCGCCGCGTACGCGCTGTCCGGGGCGATGGCCGCCTTCGTCGGCGTGCTCCTGCTCGACCCCGGCTACCCCACCACGGGCGGCCGGCCCTTCGGCAGCGACCTGGCGCCGGTCGCGATCCTGGCGCTGCCGCTCCTGCTGCTCGGTCTCGCCGCCCTGGTCGCCGTCGTCCGGGGCCGCGTCGCCGCGGGCCAGGCGGTCGGCGCGGTCGTGCTCGCCGCGGGCGCGTTCGTGCCGCTGAAGGTCCTCGTCAGCCAGTACTCCGGCGGCGGCGTGGACGGCTACGTCCTGCAGTTCGCGCTCGGCCCGCTCACGCCGACCGACTGGCTCCAAACCAGCACGGCCCTGCGCGAGCTCACCGGCCCGGCACTGGTCGCCGTGCTCGTGATGGTCCTGCTCGCGCTCGTGCTGGCGATCTCCCTCGCCATCAGGCCGTCCGCACCGCTCGCCGCCGCGGTCGCGCTGCTGCTGCTCGCCACCGTCCAGTCCGCCCTGCTGAGCGTGCTGTCCACGGGCACGACCGACGACGCGCGGCTGCTCGGCCAGGTGCTCGGCGGCGTCGCACTCGTGACCGTGGTGGTCGCCGCCGCGACCGCGGTCACGGCCGCCCGCCGCGAGTGACTGTCACGAACGTGCCGCCGCCCCCGTCCCGAGGTGAGACCGACGGAACGGGGAACTTCATGAACATCGCCTTGTGGGTCGGGCAGATCCTGCTCGCCTTCGTCTGCGTGGTGTCCGGCTCGCTGAAGTCCACGCAGAGCCGCCAGCGGATGATCGAGACCGGCCAGACGTCGGCCAAGATCGTCCCGCTGCCATACATGCGCACGGCGGGCGTGTCCGAGCTGCTCGCCGTGCTCGGGCTGACCCTGCCCTGGGCGACGGGAGTCGCGCCCGTGCTGACGCCCGTCGCCGCGGCCGGGTTCGGCCTGATCATGATCCTCGCCGCGACCGTCCACACGCGACTGCGTGAGCCGCGTGTGGTGGCGACGAACATGACGCTCCTGGCGGTCTGCGTGTTCGTCTCGGTAGGACGGTTCGCCGCACTTTGAGCTATCGCAGCGACAACCCGGCGGCGAAGTCCGCCAGCGCGGCGTCGACCAGCACGGCGAGGTCGGCGTCCGGGCTCCGCGTCCACTCGAACGCGGCCAGTAGCAGCACACCGAACATCGCGCCGACCGCGTTGCGCACGGCCGGGTCGGCCGGCGCCCGCCCGACGTGCCGCGCGCTCAGCTCGACCATGGTGTCGAGCGTCCTCGTGACGTTGCCCAGCGAGGCCGCCCACAGCTCGGGCACGGACAGGATGAGCAGCATGCGCTCCCGCTGGATGGCCATCTCCGCGTCGGTCAGCCTGTCGAAGGCCGCTCGGAGCGCGCCGCGCCACGCCTCCGCGATGCCGACCCCGGTCGGCTGGTCCTCGAACGCGGCGAAGATGACGGGGTCGACCTCGTCGGTCGTGACCAGCGCCTCCTTGGTGGGGAAGTAGCGGAACACCGTGCTCGGCGAGACCTCCGCGGCCTCGGCGATCTGCTCGACCGTGGTCGCCCCGTACCCCTGCGTACGGAACATGCGGACCGCGTGCTCCTGGATGGCGATCTTGGTCTTCGCCTTCTTCCGCTCACGAAGTCCACTCACGACGGTCCCTCGCAGGCTCGGTCCCGCCGCTCGCGGTCGCCCTGTGTTTGATGGTTCGCTCCGCAAGCTCCGCTCACTAGGCCGATTCTGCTCGCGCGGCCCCGACCGTGGCGACCCGGGGGGCGCGGGCCGGCAGGAACGCGACGGTCAGCAGCACGCCGAGCACGGCCACCCCGGCGGACACCCACAGCATCTGCACGAGCCCGTCGACGAACGCCGAGCGCACGTTCGCCAGCAGTTCCGGCGAGCCGAGCCGGCGGGCGACCTCGACCCCGGCGTACACGCTCTCGCGCATCGCGTCCGCGGCCGTGCCGGGCACGCCCGGCACGTCGAGCCGGTTCACGTAGCCGGCGTTGAGCACGCTGCCGAGGATCGCCGCCGCCAGCGGGGTGCCGAGCTTCTGCACGGCCTGCATGAGCGCCGACGCGACGCCCGCCCGCTCGGCGGAGATCGCGGCCAGCGCGGTCGAGGCCGCGGTGGCGAGCGCGAGGCCGGCACCGGCGCCGCCGATCGCGGTCCAGGTCGCCGCGAGGCCGTACCCGCTCGCCGCGGTCGTGGCGGTCGCGAGCACCAGCGCCACGCCAAGGACGACGAAACCCGCGGTGACGGTGACCTTGGCGCCGAGCCGGGAGGCGACGCGGTCGGCGAGTCCCGCGCCGACCATCATGCCGCCGAGCAGCGGCAACAGCCGGATCCCGCTGCCCATCGCGTCTGTGCCGAGCACGGCCTGGAAGTACTGCGGGGTCGCGAACAGCAGCCCGAAGAACGCGAAGATGCCGAGGCCGGCGATGATCGTGCCCCAGGTGAACCGCGCCGAGCCGAACAGCGAGAGTTCGACGAGCGTGCGGCCGGGCTCATGGCGGTCGAGGGCGCGTTCCCAGATCGCGAAGACGACCAGCAGCGCGGCGCCGCCGAGCATGCCGCCCAGTGCGCCGGCCGAGCCCCAGCCGTCCTGCCCGGCCTTCACGAGCCCGAACGTCAGCACGCCGAGCCCGGCGCTCGAGGTCAGCACGCCGATTGGGTCCAGGGCCGGCGGCCGTTCGCCGCGTGACTCCGGCAGCAGGACCGCCACGGCGATGATCGCGAGCGCGATGATCGGCAGGTTCATCAGGAAGACCCAGCCCCACCAGAAGTTCGACAGAATCCAGCCGCCCACGATCGGCCCGAGCGGCAGCGCGACGAAGTTCGCCGCGGCCCAGATGCCGACCGCCCGCGGCCGTTCCTCGGCGGTGAACAGCACCGCGATGCCGGACAGCACGAGCGGGATGACCAGCGCGGCGCCGAGCCCGAGCACCGCCTGCGCGGCGATGAACATCCCGGGCGTGGTCGAGGTGGCCGCGAGGACCGAGCCACCCGCATACCCGACGAGCGCGATGAGCAGCAGCTTCTTGCGTCCGTACCGGTCGCCGAGCAGGCCGCCGGGGAGCACGCCCGCGGCGAGCACGAGCGTGTAGGCGGAGACGAACCACTGCAGTTCGGCGGCGTCGGCGTGCAGTGCGGACGCCAGGGTCGGCAGCGCGACGCTGAGGATCGTCGCGGGCAGCGCGACCGCGAGTACGACGAGGCTCAGGGCGCCAAGGGCCCACCACCTGCGCGTCTCGGAAGTCATGACAGCGAACCTCATTCAGTAGTGAACTCTGAAATAAAAGTACGCTGTCAGATTTGACTTGGCCAGGGTGATCTGGCCGGCCGGCAGAGATTCACGGGAGTGGGGTGGACCAGTGGGGACGTGGGGCTATTCGGCGCGGTGGCGGCGTCGTGGCGTGGGGGTTTGTTCCGGGGGTGCGCTTCGGGTCTCCGGCTCGGTGGGCGGTGGCCCGGGCTCGGTGCGTTGGGCCATCTCGCGCAGGAGCTGGTCGAAGATCGGCGTCGACATCACGTTCTCACGTGTCATGCGCCCTCCTCACGTGAAAGTTCCACCGGCCGGGACCGTAACGCCGGAGTCGGCTCAGACTGCCAAACCCCGGCCGACACGATTGGGCGAACTCTTCGCGCGGACAGGAGATACTGCGCGTACGCCGCGGTTGGGCGGTACGGCAACGAGTGGGTGAGGATGGGGCACATGACCGACGACCTCGTGTCGCTGAAGCTGGACATCTCCGACCGGGTGGCCGAGGTGACCCTGCTCGGGCCGGGCAAGGGCAACGCGATGGGCCCGGACTTCTGGCATGAGCTCCCGGTGGTCTTCGGCGAGCTGGACGCGAACCCGGACGTGCACGCGGTGGTGCTCACCGGCAGCGGCGCCAACTTCTCCTACGGCCTCGACCTGCCCGCGATGATGCCGACCTGGGGCGAGCTGCTCGGCGGCACCGCGCTCGCGGCCCCGCGCACGAAGTTCCTCGACGAGGTGCGTCGCCTCCAGAACGCGGTCACCGCCATCTCCGCGTGCCGCAAGCCCGTGGTGGCGGCCGTGAGTGGCTGGTGCGTCGGCGGCGGGGTCGACGTGATCGCCGCCGCGGACGTGCGGCTCGCCAGCGCGGACGCGAAGTTCAGCGTGCGCGAGGTCAAGGTCGCGATCGTCGCGGACCTCGGCAGCCTGCAGCGGCTCGCCGGCATCATCGGCGAGGGCCACCTGCGCGAGCTCGCGTACACCGGCAAGGACATCGACGCCGCGCGGGCCGAGAAGATCGGGCTGGTCAACGACGTGTACCCGGACCAGGCGGCGGTACTGGCCGCCGCGCGCAAGCTCGCCGCGGAGATCGCCGCCAACCCGCCGCTCGTCGTGCAGGGCGTCAAGGACGTGCTCGACCACCGACGCGAGCCGCAGGTGGCCGACGGTCTGCGGTACGTGGCGGCGTGGAACTCGGCGTTCCTGCCCAGCGAGGACCTCGGCGAGGCCACGCGGGCATTCCTGGAGCGGCGGGCACCGCGGTTCCGCGGGAGATGACCCGGAAATGACCGGAGAGTGAGCCAGGGCGGACGATCGAGCAAGGAGGCGACCGGGTGAGCAGTGCGACCGAGACGTTTCGGGCGGCACGGGACTTTCTCCTCGAGCACCGGGAGGACTACCTCCGCGCGAGCGCGGACTTCCAGTGGCCGGGCCTGATCGAGTTCAACTGGGCGCTCGACTGGTTCGACGTCGTCGCGGCCAGCGAGCCGACCGCGAGCCGGCTCGCACTGTGGATCGTCGAGGAGGACGGCACCGAGGAGAAGTGGACCTTCGCCGACCTGTCCCGGCAGTCCAGCCGAGTGGCGAACTGGTTGCGCGCCAACGGGGTCCGGCGCGGTGACCGGCTGATCCTCATGCTGGGCAATCAGGCCGAGCTGTGGCAGACGATCCTCGCCGCGATGAAGCTCGGCGTCGTGCTGATCCCGGCGTCCACCCTGCTCGGGGCGGCCGACCTGCGGGACCGGGTGGACCGCGGCCGCGCGGCGCATGTCGTCGTGCGGGACGTGGACGCGCCGAAGTTCGCCGACGTACCCGGGGGCTACACGCGGATCGCGGTCGGCGAGCCGGTGGACGGCTGGCTGGACTTCGCCGACTCGCAGGGCGAGTCCGCCCACTTCACGCCGGACGGCGCCACGGCCGCGGACGACACCCTGCTGCTGTACTTCACCTCCGGCACCACCGCGCGGCCGAAGTTGGTGGCGCACACCCACGTGTCCTACCCCCTGGGTCATCTGTCCACAATGTACTGGATCGGCCTCGAGCCGGGCGACGTGCACCTGAACATCTCGTCGCCGGGTTGGGCGAAACACGCGTGGAGCAACGTGTTCGCGCCGTGGAACGCCGAGGCGACCGTGTTCATCCACAACTACACGCGGTTCGACGCCGGCTCGCTCATGTCGCAAATGGACCGTTGTGGCGTCACCTCGTTCTGCGCGCCGCCGACCGTGTGGCGGATGCTCATCCAGGCCGACCTCGGGCAGCTGCGCCGGCCGCCGGCCAAGGTCGTCGGCGCCGGCGAGCCGCTCAACCCGGAGGTGATCGAGCAGGTCTCGAAGTCGTGGAACGTCACGATCCGGGACGGCTTCGGGCAGACCGAGACCAGCGTGCAGGTGGCCAACACGCCGGGGCAGCCGGTGAAGCCCGGCTCGATGGGCCGCGCGCTGCCGGGCTTCGGCATCGCGCTCGTCGACGCCACCGGTGTGCCGAGCGACGAGGGCGAGATCTGCATCGACCTGTCCCGTCGCCCGGTGGGCCTGATGGTCGGCTACGCCGACGACGACGAGCGCACCGGTGAGGCCATGCGCGACGGCTTCTACCACACCGGCGACGTCGGTTCCCGGGACGCGGAGGGCTATATCACCTACATCGGCCGCGCCGACGACGTGTTCAAGGCGTCGGACTACCGGATCTCGCCGTTCGAGCTCGAGAGCGCGCTGATCGAGCACGAGGCGGTGGCCGAGGCGGCGGTCGTGCCCTCGCCCGACCCGATCCGGCTCGCGGTGCCGAAGGCGTACGTCGTCCTGGCGGCGGGCCACGAGCCGAACGCGGACACGGCCCGCTCGATCCTGGCGTTCGCCCGCGAGCACCTCGCGCCGTACCAGCGGATCCGCCGGCTGGAGTTCGCCGAGCTGCCAAAGACGATCTCCGGCAAGATCCGCCGCGTCGAGCTCCGCGGCCGCGAGCGCGAGGTGCACGCGGAGGCCGGCGCGGCGGTGGCGGGGGAGTACCGCGAGGAGGACTTTCCGGACCTGAAGTCCTGACCGCACCGGCCTCCGCCCGGGAGTCCGGCGCGTGCACGCGGACCTGCACCGACGTGGCTGGAGCCACACGCGAGAACCGGTACGACGCGCGGCCCTGGCCGGATACGCTCGGCGGCATGGTGGACAGCTCGCGGCCCGTGCCACCTCGGGATGCCGAGGAGCTGCCCGACCGGTTGCTGACCATCCCCAACCTGCTCAGCATCATTCGGCTGGCGCTCGTGCCGGTCTTCCTGTGGCTGCTGCTCGGTCCGCGAGCGGACGGCTGGGCCCTGCTGATCCTGGTGTACGCCGGGGTCTCGGACTGGGCGGACGGCAAGATCGCCCGCCTGTTCAACCAGACGAGCAGGCTCGGCGCGATGCTCGACCCGGCAGCGGACCGCCTGTACACGCTGGCGACCGTCGTCGCGTTCGTGGTGCGCGACATCGTGCCGTGGTGGTTCGCGGCCGTGCTCGTACTGCGGGACGTGGTCGTCGGCATCTGCATCTGGGTGCTCGGCCGCAACGGGTTCGCGCCGCCCGAGGTCACCTACATCGGCAAGGCGGCGACGTTCAACCTGCTCTACGCGATGCCGCTGATGCTGCTCGCCCAGGGCGGCTCCCTCGCCGCCACGCTCGCCCGTCCGGTCGCCTACGCGTTCACCGTCTGGGGCGGCGCGCTGTTCCTCTGGTCCGGCGTGCTCTACCTCGTGCAGACACGCATGGCGCTGCGAGCCTCGGTCCGTTGACGGCCTGGCACTAACCTTCCACATGTGACAGAACCGGACCGGACGTATCGACCCACCCCCAACCTGCTGTGGGGCGGCGGGTTCATGGTGCCTGCCGCGGCGGTGGCGGTGGCGGTGGCTATCGGTGGCTCGAATGCCGCGGTGGGGCTGGCGCCGATGCTGTGGGCGCCGTTTCTGTTCGTCGTGCTGGCCGTGCTCGGGTTCGTCACTTTCCTGCGCCCGAAGGTGGTGGTGGGCATCTCGTCGGTGGTGGTGGTGAACCCGTTGCGCTGCTACGTGGTGCCCTACCCGGCCATCCGCTTCGCTCAGATCGGACGCACCTACGTGGCGTTGGCACTGCATCGCGGCCCGATGATCGGCTGTTTCGCGTTGTCGTCCGGCAAGAACGGGCGCCTGTATCACGAGGCGCTCGCCAAGCGCATGGTCGACGACGTCAACGACCGTCGCAAGCGGCTCGGCGGCACGCCCTCCGACGGGGACAGTGCCGACGGGGACGGTGCCGCTGGGGAGGCTTCGGTCCGGCGGGCCCCGAACTGGCCCAGCCTGGCAGCCCTCGGCGCCGGTCTCGTGGTGGCGGTCGCGCTGGGCCTGCTGTTCTGGAGCGTGGCCGACGATCGGTGACGCCGCGCCAGGCGCGCACCGCCGCGTACCCGAGCGCCGCCACGCCGCACCAGTTGACGGGGAATCAATCATCTAGGATTTCGCCGGACACATCGCAGACGTCGCCGTGAGACATCGCCGAGACACCGCAACCGAGCGTGAGGATGGGGCCCGTGACGCCGGAGGAGCTCAAGTACACCGAGGAGCACGAGTGGCTGGCCACCAAGGCCCCCGGCACCGTACGGGTCGGTGTCACCGACTACGCCCAGCAGCAGCTCGGTGACGTCGTGTTCGTCGAGCTGCCCGAGGTCGGCAAGACCGTGGGCGCGGGGGATCCCGTCGGCGAGGTGGAGTCCACCAAGAGCGTGTCGGAGATCTTCGCGCCGGTCGCCGGTGCGGTCACCGCGGTCAACTCGGACCTCGACGGCCGGCCGGAGCTGATCAACAGCGATCCCTACGGCGAGGGCTGGATCCTCGAGCTCTCCGTGGCCGACGCGGACGCCCTCGGCGCGCTGCTCAACGCCGCTGCCTACCGGGAGCTGACGGAGAAGGACTGACCGGCCCGCACCCGGACGGGTCACCGTCCGGGCTGCTGATCGCGCACGGTAGGTTCTACGGACAGAGAAGTCAGCACCAGCAGGAGGAGAGCTCAGGTGAGCACGAACGACGGGCCCGGCGTCCCGCCGGAGCAGTCTCCGGAGCGGACTTCCGTCTTCCGGGCCGACTTCCTCGCCGAGGAGGGCACCGAAACCTCGGGCGCGGAGCCGTCCGTCGCCGGCGTGGACGCCCTTCCCGCCGGCTCGGCCCTGCTGGTGGTCAAGCGCGGGCCGAACGCGGGCTCCCGGTTCCTGCTCGACCGGGACACCACCAGCGCGGGACGGCACCCGGACAGCGACATCTTCCTCGACGACGTCACGGTTTCCCGTCGCCATGCCGAGTTCCGGCGCGAGGGCGGCGAGTTCGTGGTGATCGACGTGGGCAGCCTCAACGGCACCTACGTCAACCGGGAGCCGGTCGACCAGGCCGTGCTCGCCGGTGGCGACGAGGTACAGATCGGCAAGTTCCGCCTGGTGTTCCTCACCGGTCCCAACGCCTCCTAGGTCCCCTCGGGGGTGTCGGTGTGACGGCTGCCGGGCGGCCCGCGGGGGGCGGGCTGAGTATCGGGGCGGTGCTCGGCCAGCTTCGCCCGGACTTCCCGGACGTCACGATCTCCAAGATCCGGTTCCTGGAGTCCGAGGGCCTGGTCCAGCCGGCCCGCACCGCGTCGGGTTATCGACAGTTCACCCCGGCCGACGTCGCGCGGCTGCGCTTCGTGCTGGCCGCCCAGCGGGACCATTACCTGCCGTTGAAGGTGATCAAGGAGCAGCTCGATGCCGCGGACCGCGGGGAGACCGGCCAGGACCCGCCCCGACCGCCACGCGGGCTGATGTCCGTGCCGGCGCATGGTTTACCCGGCGCGGACGAGTTCGCCGACTCCCCGGTACGCCGGCTCACCCAGGAGGAGCTGCTCGAGCGGGCAGACATCGACACGGGCACGTTACGCGAGTTGGAGCAGTACGGGTTGGTCCGTCCGGGTGCCGCCGGGTTCTACGACACGGAGTCCGTGGCGGTCGCGCGGCTGGTGCGAAATATGGCCGGGTACGGGATCGAGCCGCGCCACCTGCGTGCCTTCCGCGCGTCCGCGGACCGCGAGGTCGGGCTGCTCGAGCAGATCGTCGCGCCGATGTACCGCCAGCCCGGCGAGGACGCCCGCGGCCGGGCCGACGAGGCGATGCGTGAACTCGCCGCGCTCTCGGTCGGCCTGCACACGTTGCTCGTGAAGGCCGGACTGCGCCAGGTTTCGGGCAGGTAAGGTAAAGATCAACAGGCCGCTCGCCAACATCCGTTCTCGCATCGTGACGCGGTTCGATGGCCGATAACGCAAGCGTCGAGCGCGGATGGCGGGTAGCGTCGAGGCCAGCGATGAGCGATCCTCGACGTGTGGTTGGACATCTTTCGCTGAGCGAAGGGAGGCGAACCCGATGAGCGAGATGCGAGTCGTGGGCGTGCGGGTGGAACTGCCCGCAAACCAACCGATCTTGCTGCTGCGCGAGACCGATGGTGAGCGTTACCTCCCGATCTGGATCGGCTCGGTGGAGGCCACCGCCATAGCCCTGGAACAGCAGGGGGTGCGGCCCGCCCGTCCGCTGACGCATGACCTGCTCAAAGACGTCATCGGCGCGCTGGGCCGGGAGCTGGAACAGGTCCGCATCACCGACCTGCGTGAAGGCACGTTCTTTGCCGAGCTGGTCTTCGACGGCGACGTGCGCGTGTCGGCACGGCCGAGCGACTCGGTCGCCTTAGCCCTGCGGGTCGGCGTACCGATCCACGCCGAGGACTCCGTCTTGCAGGAGGCCGGGCTGATCATCCCGGACGAGCAGGAAGACGAGGTCGAGAAGTTCCGCGAGTTCCTCGACTCCGTCAGCCCCGAGGACTTCCGCGGAGCCGACACCTGAGGGTTCTCGTGGGCAGCCGCGGAAGTCGATGGCCCGGGTGCGGGTGTCCCGCAGGGCACAGCCGGGGAGCGGACACCTGATCCAGGGTGCGGACTCCCCGAACGATAGGGTCGCGGGTCGGACGCTCGAAGCCTCTACTTGACGTTGAGGTTTGAGCTGGTTCGTCCGCGCGTCGCGTTGACCGGTCCCCGCCGCCGACCTACCGTCATTCCTGAGCGAATCGCGAGGATGTCATTTCACGCGTCCTCCGGGGTGACTCGCGGGCGGTTGAAGAGCGGAGGCAGGCGTGGTCGAGGAAGGTCCCGTCGAGGCCGGCACCGGTGAGCAGGGCGAGCTGTTCCCGGACGACTCAGCGCCCGACGAGCTCGTCGGCTACCGCGGCCCGGCCGCGTGCCAGATCGCCGGGATCACCTACCGCCAGCTGGATTACTGGGCCCGCACCGGGCTGGTCGCCCCCACGATCCGCAGCGCGCACGGCTCGGGGTCGCAGCGGCTGTACTCGTTCAAGGACGTGCTGGTCCTGAAGGTGGTCAAGCGGCTGCTGGACACGGGAGTCTCGCTGCAGAACATCCGCGTGGCGGTCGACCACCTGCGCCGCCGCGGCGTGCGCGACCTGGCGCGGATCACGCTGTTCAGCGACGGCACGACCGTCTACGAGTGCACCTCGCCCGAGGAGATCGTGGACCTGCTGCAGGGCGGCCAGGGCGTGTTCGGCATCGCGGTCAGCGGCGCCATGCAGGAGATCAACGGCACCATCCACGAGTTCCCGGCCGAGCGCGCCGACGGCGGCGTGGTCGAGGCGGTCGCCGAGGACGAGCTCTCCGCGCGCCGCAAGGCCCGCAACGCCGGCTGAGCCTTTCGCTCGACGGCGAGCGAGGTTCCGCCGCTCGCGCACGAAAGTGCCTGTTCGGCACGCCCGTGGGTGCTCCAGTGCGTCTCCTGTCGGTGGGGGTAGGCTGCGCGCGTAGTCGCAGTGCCCGCGCGGGAGAGATCGAGCCAGCTCGGCGCCGAAGGGGCAACACCTCCCCGGAACCTCTCAGGCACCCGAACCGTGTAGGGCAGACACTCTGGAAAGCGGGTGGCGTTCACCCCGCCGAAGGTGCAAGTCCGCCGCTGGTGGACGAAGCTCTCAGGCGCCCACGCACCGCGCGGGCACGGACAGAGGGGGAGGGCTTGCTTTGGCATGCCCACCACACGGAGGCGACAGTGACCCAGGACCGCATTCCCCTCGCCGCGCTCGAGGACGGCAGCCAGTTCGCCGACCGGCACATCGGACCGCGTCCCGCCGAGCTCGCGCACATGCTCGACGTGATCGGTGCCGGCTCGCTGGAGGAACTCGTCGAGCAGGCGGTGCCCGACTCCATCCGCGAGCAGGGGGTCGACACCGGGCTGCCCGCGCCCGCCGCCGAGCACCGCTCACTCGCCGAGCTGCGCGCGCTGGCCGACCGCAACGAGGTCCGCACCCAGATGATCGGCCTCGGCTACTACGGCACGCTGACCCCGCCGGTCATCCGCCGCAACGTCCTGGAGAGCCCGGCCTGGTACACCGCCTACACGCCCTACCAGCCGGAGATCTCCCAGGGCCGGCTCGAGGCGCTGCTGAACTTCCAGACGATGGTCTGCGACCTGACCGGCATGGGGCTCGCCAACGCCTCCATGCTCGACGAGTCGACCGCCGCCGCCGAGGCGATGACGCTGATCCGCCGGGCCGGCAAGGCCCGCACGCCCCGCTTCCTCGTCGACGCCGACACGTTCGGCCAGACCATCGCCGTGATCGAGACCCGTGCCGAGCCGCTCGGCGTCGAGGTCGAGGTGGTCGACCTGGCGGACGGACCGGCCGGGCTGCCGGACGGCGAGTTCTTCGGCCTGCTGCTGTCCTACCCGGGGGCGAGCGGCGCGGTTCGTGACCACGCCGCGCTGATCGAGGCGGCCCACGAGCGTGGCGCCCAGGTCGTGGTCGCCGCAGACATCCTGGCCCTGACGCTGCTTCGGCCACCGGGCGAGATCGGCGCGGACGTGGTGGCCGGCAGCACCCAGCGCTTCGGCGTGCCGATGGGCTTCGGCGGCCCGCATGCCGGCTACCTCGCCGTCCGCCAGGGCCTGGAGCGCCAGCTGCCCGGTCGGCTGGTCGGCGTGAGCGTCGACGCCGACGGCAACCGCGCCTACCGGCTCGCGCTGCAGACCCGTGAACAGCACATCCGCCGGGAGAAGGCGACCAGCAACATCTGCACCGCGCAGGTCCTGCTCGCGGTCGTCGCGTCGATGTACGCGGTGTACCACGGGCCCGAGGGCCTGCGGGCGATCGCGACCCGCGCGCACCGGATGGCCGCGGTGCTCGCCGCGGGCCTGCGCGAGGGGGGCGTGGAGGTCGTGCACGGCTCGTTCTTCGACACCGTGCTGGCCGAGGTGCCGGGCCGTGCCGCCGACGTGGTGGCGGCCGCGCGGGCGCTGGGCGTGAACCTGCGGCTGGCCGACGCCGACCACGTCGGCATCGCCTGCGACGAGACCACCACGCGGGCGCACCTGCGCCAGGCGTGGCAGGCGTTCGGGGTGTCCCCGGCCCCGATCGAGGAGCTGGACGCGGCCACCGACGACGCCTACCCGGCCGCGCTGGCCCGCACGTCGGAGTTCATGACGCACCCGGTCTTCGCCACCCACCGGTCGGAGACCGCGCTGCTGCGGTACCTGCGCACGCTGTCCGACAAGGACGTCGCGCTGGACCGGAGCATGATCCCGCTCGGCTCCTGCACGATGAAGCTCAACGCCACCGCGGAGATGGAGCCGATCACCTGGCCCGAGTTCGCCGAGCTGCACCCGTTCGCGCCGGTGTCCGACGCCGCCGGGCTGCTGCGGGTCGTGTCCGATCTGGAGGGATGGCTCGCGGCGCTCACCGGCTACGACGCGGTGAGCCTGCAGCCGAACGCGGGCAGCCAGGGCGAGTTCGCCGGCCTGCTCGCGATCCGCGCCTACCACCGGTCGAACGGCCAGGGCGACCGCGACGTCTGCCTGATCCCGGCGTCGGCGCACGGCACGAACGCGGCCAGCGCGGCGATGGCCGGCATGCGGGTCGTGGTGGTCAAGTGCGACGACGGCGGCAACATCGACATGGACCACCTACGGTCCACTGTGGACAAACACCGGGCCGGCCTGGCCTGCATCATGATCACGTACCCGTCCACGCACGGCGTGTACGAGGACACCGTGCGCGAGGTCTGCGCGCTGGTGCACGACGCGGGCGGTCAGGTCTATGTGGACGGTGCGAACCTGAACGCGCTCATCGGGCTCGCACGCTTCGGCGAGTTCGGCGCGGACGTGTCGCACCTGAACCTGCACAAGACGTTCTGCATCCCGCACGGCGGCGGCGGCCCGGGCGTTGGCCCGATCGGCGTGCGTGCGCACCTGGCGCCGTTCCTGCCGAACCACCCGCTGCAGCCCACCGCGGGCCCGGAGACCGGGGTCGGCCCGGTCAGCGCGGCGCCGTGGGGGAGTGCGTCGATCCTGCCGATCTCGTGGGCGTACGTGCGGATGATGGGCGCCGAGGGCCTGCGCCGCGCGACCATGACCGCGGTGGCGGCGGCGAACTACGTGGCGGCGCGGCTGCGCGACGCGTACCCGGTCCTCTACGCGGGGGCGCACGGCCGCGTAGCGCACGAGTGCATCCTCGACCTGCGCGGCATCACGAAGTCGACCGGCGTCACGGTCGACGACGTGGCGAAGCGCCTGGCCGACTACGGTATGCACGCCCCGACGATGTCCTTCCCGGTGGCGGGCACGCTGATGGTCGAGCCGACCGAGAGCGAGGACCTAGCCGAGCTGGACCGCTTCTGTGACGCCATGATCGCCATCCGCCACGAGATCGACCGCGTGGCCGCGGGCCACTGGCCGGCCGAGGACAACCCCCTCGTGGGCGCGCCCCACACGGCCGAGTCGATCGCCGGCAAGTGGGACCACCCGTACAGCCGCGAGGAGGCCGCCTACCCCACGGGCTCCGCGGGCCCGAAGGTGTGGCCACCGGTCCGGCGGATCGACGGTGCGCGGGGCGACCGCAACCTGGTTTGCTCCTGCCCGCCCATCGAGGCCTACGAGTCGTAGGATCAGCGGCCGGTGATCTGGTCCAGCAGGTCACCGGCCTCGTCCTGGTCGTACGGGCCCGTGATGACGACCTCGCCGCCGGTGATCGCGGACGAGATCTGGGGTGCGGAGATGACCTCGCCGTCCGCGACCATCGCCACCTGCTCACCGATGTGCTCGGTGGTCCAGTCGCCGAACACGTCGGCGTCCTCGTCGGTCAACCTGACCAACACGCCCCACGTGCTGCCGGCCTCCTGGAACTGGACCGTCGCGTTCTCGAGGCGGGTGATCGTCAGGAACGGCGGCTCCAGCGTGAGCGGCACGCCCTGCTGGTCGGGCACCACCGATGTGGTCGTCGCGGTGGTCCCGGCTGGTGTCACCCGTGACATGTCGATCGGTACGCGCAGGTCGACGGGCCCGGTGGCCGACTCGGGCAGCGAGGACGGCCGCGACGGCGAGCCGCCGACCCGCTCGGTCGTGCAACCGGCCAGCACGACGAACACCAGGAGTACCGCCCAGCGCCTCACGAACCCTCCAGAACCTCGCACAGCTCGATCAGCCGGGCCCGCAGCGGCGCCGCCCGCGCGGCGAAGCAAGCCTGCTGCCGCACGTACTCGGCGCGGCCGGACGCGGTCTCGATCTCCACCGGAGCGTAGCTGAGGGAGCTCAGGTCGTAGGGGCTCGCGCACATGTCGAGCACGCGGATGTCGTGCGCCAGCTCGAAGCAGTCCGCCACCAGGTCCGAGGGCACGAACGGGTCGAGCTTGTAGGCCCACTTGTACAAATCCATGCCCACGTGCAGGCAGCCCGGCTGCTCCAGCGCCACCTGGTCCGAGCGCGACGGCCGCACGGTGTTCAGCGGCCGGGCCGGGGGAGTGAAGAACCGGAACGCGTCGAAGTGCGTGCATCGGATCGGCATCGACTCCACCACCCGGTCCGTGCCCGCGGACCCCAGCCGCAGCGGCCAGCCCGCGTGCCGGACGGACTCGGTGCGGTACACCATCGCCCACTCGTGCAGCCCGAAGCACCCGAGCCACGGCGTGCGGCCGGCCGACGCCGACAGCAGCGACCGCACGAACCGCACGGTCGGCAGCCTCGCCGGCGGCAGCGGCCCAAGCTCGACCCCGTCCGGCTCGGCCCCGTCCGGCACGGCCCGGTACGCCGGCCACCGCAGGTAGGACGACGCACCGGCGAGCACCACGCCCGGCCCCGGGTGCCAGCGCAGCAACCGCGACGGCCGATGCGAGTAGTACGTGAACAGGAAGTCCAGCACCGGATGCCGCGTGCCCGTGGAACGCCGCTCCCGCAGGGGATCCGTCCACCTCCGCACCCGCGACACGTGCGCGTCCCGGCGGGCCCGCCAGTCCCCTGTGGACAGAACGGTGCGCACGCTCATGGTGTCCACGGTTCGCTCCTCCGCCACCCCCCGGCGCTCATGGCCGGCCGCCAATGCCCGGAAGGCGTCCTTCCGGGCGTCCAGTGTCCGGAAGGCGTCCTTCCAGGCCCGTCGCTCCCGCTCATGTCGCCGGGTCCGTGTGTGTGGCGTCCCGGACGGTGCCGACGTACTCCTCGACCAGGTCCTCCAACGCGACCACACCGATCACCGTACGGTCGGCCGCGACCGCCTTCGCCACGTGGCTCTGTGCCCGGCGCAGCGCCGCGAGCGCCTCGTCCAGGCGCGAGTCCACGGGGATCTCCGGCAGCCCGCGCACCCGGTGGTACGGCACCGGCGTGGACGGGTCCGCGTCCGCCTGGTCCAGCACGTCCTTCACGTGCAGGTAGCCGTTCAGCCGGCCGTCCGGCATGCGCACGGGATAGCGGGAGAAGCCGGTGCGGGTGACCGCCTCCTCGAGGTCGCCCACGGTCGGCGGGTACGGCACGGTCTCCACCTCGGCGAGCGGCACCAGCACGTCGGCCACCGTGCGCTCGGCGGACGACAGCGTCTTCGTCAGCCGGCGGTGCTCGGCCTGGTCGAGCAGCCCCTCGGCCCGCGAGTCCGCGATCAGCTCGGCCAGCTCCTGCGGCGTGTGCGCGCTCTCGATCTCGTCTTTGGGCTCCACCTTCAGCAGCCGCAGCACGCCGTTCGCCGACAGGTTCAGCAGCGAGATCACCGGGTGGATCAGCCGGATCCAGCCGGCCAGCACGGGCGTCAGCCACACCGCCGTGCGCTCCGGCGCGGCGATCGCGATGTTCTTCATGACCATCTCGCCCAGCACGATGTGCAGGATCGACACGATCAGCAGCGCCACCGCGAACGCGACCGGGTGCAGCACCGCCGCCGGCAGGCCCAGCGGGTGCAGGACGAACTCCAGGAACCGCGCCACGGTCGGCTCGCCCAGGGCGCCCAGGCCGATCGTGCACAGCGTGATGCCCAGCTGCGCGCCGGCCATCATCAGCGAGGTGCGCTCGGCCGCCCGCATGACGATCCGCGCCCGGTCCACGCCCTGCTCGGCGAGCGCCTCCAGCCGGTCGCGCCGCGCGCTGACGAGGGCGAACTCCGCGCCCACGAAGAAGGCGTTCGCGGCCAGCAGGAACACCGCGATCGTGAGGGCCACACCGCCGGTCACTGTGCCTCCGGTTCGCTTCGCTCAGTCGCTAACACGCCGCCTTCCCTCCTCACGTGCTCGGCGCTGGCGCGCCTGCGCGCGATCGTCAGTCCAGACGGCGTACGCTCCTTCACTCCCGCTCACTGTGCCTCCGGTTCGCTTCGCTCAGTCGCTAACACGCCGCCTTCCCTCCTCACGTGCTCGGCTGCGCGCGTTCGTCAGGCCAGACGGCGAACACGCCGTCACTCCCGCTCACGAGTCACCATCCGATCGCTCCGCTGGCCCGTGCCCTCGGGCAGCCTCGCCACCCGCAGCTCCGCGACCCGGTGCCGGTCCATGCGCATCACGGTGATCCGCCAGCCGTCGACCCGCACCTCGTCGTTGACCTCCGGGATGCGGCCGAGCCGGGCCAGCACGAGGCCGGCGAGGGTCTCGTAGTCACCCTCGGGCATCCGGAACCCGGTCGCCTCGGCGAGCTCGTCGTCGCGCAGCAGGCCGGACACCATCCAGCTGTCCCGGCCGAGCGGGCGCACCGGGTTGATCTCGCCCCGGTCGTGCTCGTCGCGCACGTCGCCGACGATCTCCTCGACCAGGTCCTCCAGCGTCACCAGGCCCGCCGTGCCGCCGTACTCGTCCACGACGATCGCGAGCTGCAGCCCCGAACTGCGCAGGTGGTCGAGCAGCGCGTCACCGTCCAGGCTCTCCGGCACGATCTGGGCGGGCCGCATGAGCGCCCGGACCAGCGTGCCGGCCCGGCTCGCGACCGGCACGCTGAACGCCTGCTTCACGTGCACCACGCCGCGGACGTCGTCGAGGTCGCCCTCGTGCACCGGGAAACGGGAGACCCCGGTCCGCCGGGTCAGCCCGATGAGGTCGGCCACGGTCGCGTCGGTCGGCAGCGACTCGACCCGCATGCGCGGGGTCATCAGCTCGCCGGCCGTGCGCTCCCCGAAGCGCAGCGAGCGGTTCAGCAGCGCCGCGGTGCCCTCGTCGAGCGTGCCCCGCTCGGCGCTGGTGCGGACCAGCGAGCCCAGCTCCTGCGGCGAGCGTGCCGAGGCCAGCTCGTCGGCCGGCTCCACGCCGAGCCGCCGGACCAGCCAGTTCGCCCAGGCGTTGAGCAGGTTGATGAACCAGCGCAACGCCGTGGAGAACCGGGTCTGCGCGCCGGCGACCGCGCGGGCCGTTGGCAGCGGGCGGGCGATGGCGAGGTTCTTCGGCACCAGCTCGCCGAACAGCATGGAGATCAGGTTCGCCAGCACCAGCGCCACCACCAGCGCGGTCGCGTGCGCGGCGACGACCGGCATCGACATCACGGACAGCAGAGGCGTGAACCAGCCGGCGATGACCGGCGCGGCGATGTAGCCCATGGTCAGCGTCGTGATCGTGATGCCGACCTGTGCGCCGGACAGCTGGAACGACAGCGTCTGGTGCGCGTGGTGCACCCGCCGGGCACGCGCGTCGCCGACCTGCCGCAGGTGGGTGTCGACCTGGCTGCGCTCAAGCGCGGTGAGGGAGAACTCGGCAGCGACGAAGATCGCGGTACCGAACGTCAGCGCCGCGACGGCGAGCACGCCGAGGACGTCGAGGAGCACGCCGGTCATGGCACTGGGAGCTCACTCCTCGCGGATCAGTGGTCGGCTGGCCCCGGCCAGTGTATTCGCCACAGGGATCGCGGCCGGGCAGTACGACCAGGCCGCCCGCACGGCCTGGTCCGCCTCGGTCCACGCGCGCAACCGCTAGCTCCTCGGGCCCGCGCGGCGCACCGACGACTCCACGAGGTCCAGCACCGGCTCGAGGTCGTCGGCCGGCAGGCCCATGGCGAGGTGCGACACGAGGCCTTCGAGCACGAGCTCGAGGTAGGACGTCAGCACGCTCACGTCGATGTCGTCCCGCAGGTTGCCCGCCTCCCGCTGGCGCTCCAGGCGCTGGCGGGTCGCGATGGTCAGCTGCTCGGAGCGTTCGGCCCAGCGGGCCCGGAAGTCGGGGTCGGTACGCAGCCGGCGGGAGAGCTCGAGCCGGCTGCCGAGCCAGTCCGCACCGTCCTGTGTGGACAGAAGGTCGCGCATGACCTGGACCAGGCCCTCGCGCGCCACCACGTCGGCCATCCGGTGCGCGTCGTCCTCGGCCAGGGCCAGGAACAGCGACTCCTTGTCCCGGAAGTGGTGGAAGATCGCGCCGCGGGACAGGCCGGTGGCCTCCTCGAGCCGGCGGACCGTGGCGCCCTCGTACCCGTAGCGAGCGAAGCACACCCGGGCGCCGTCGAGGATCTGCGCGCGGCGCGCGTCGAGGTGGTCCTGGCTGACCCGTGGCATCAGATGATCCTGTCAGCGGGCGGGTTTCGATGCAATCCGTACGTACGTACTGTGGCCCGTCCCGCCCGGCCGGACGTCGCTGCCCGGTGAGTGTCGGTGGTCGCGTGTAGCGTCGATTCCGACCTCGGGAACGGAGGGTGGAAGTGACCGCTTTGCCGCAAATACCAGGAAATTCGCAGGTAATCGAGCCGTTCCGGCAACGTCTGTCCGATCGCGTCGAGGCCGAGGCGTACGTCGCCTCGGTCTGCTTCAAGCACGGCCCACCACGTCTCACCGGTGTCGAGCTGGAGTGGATCGTTCACCACGAGGACGATCCCAGGCGGCCACTCGACGCGGACCGGCTCACCGCCGCACTGGGGCCCTACGCGCCCCGCACGTTGAACAAGGACAGTCCCCAGCTACCTCTTCCGGCCGGCTCGCCGCTCACGTTGGAGCCCGGCGGCCAGGTCGAGATCTCCGCCCTTCCCCAGCCCACGCTGACCGAGCTGTTCGGCGCCGTCACCGCCGACCTCACCTTCCTCAGCGAGCTGCTCGCCTCCGCCGGCCTCGTCCTCGGCGACACGGCCACCGATCAGCACCGAACACCCCGGCGCCTGCTCGACACCCCGCGCTACGCGGCCATGGAGCAGGTGTTCGAGCCGATCGGGCCGCACGGCATCACGATGATGTGTGCCACCGCCGGTCTGCAGGTCTGTGTGGACGCGGGCGAGTCCGACACGTTGCCCGCCCGGTGGGCGGCGGTCCACGCGCTCGGCCCGGTGCTCGTCGCCGCGTTCGCCAACTCTCCGACCCTCGAGGGCCGCGCCACCGGGTGGGCGTCGGCCCGGATGCGGGCCGTGCTCGGCACCGACCCGCCACGCAGCTCGCCGTCGGCGATCGTCGCCGACCCGGTCGCCGACTGGGCACGCCGGGTGCTCGACACACCCGTGCTGTGCGTCCGCGGCGACAGCGACCGCCCCGGCGACCGGTGGGCCACGCCGGAGGGCATGAGCTTCGCCGACTGGCTCGCCGGGGCCAGACCGGACAAGCCGACCACCGACGACCTCGACTACCACATCAGCACGATGTTCCCGCCGGTACGCCCGCACGGCTACCTCGAGGTCCGCTACCTCGACGCGCAGCGCGGCGACGGCTGGGTCATCCCGGTGGCGCTGCTCGCCGCGCTGCTGTCCACGCCGCGCACGGTCGACGCCGTGCTCGACGCCTGCGAGCCCGTGGGCGACCGGTGGTTACCCGCGGCCAGGGACGGGCTGGCCGACCGCGCGCTCGCCACGGCGGCCGCCGCGGTGCTGGATCTGGGTGCCCGCGCGCTGCCCGGCATGGGCCTGGGCCACGACCTGACCGAGGCCATCCTCGCCGGCCTGGACCGTCTTCCGCAGAGGAGCACGTCATGACTCAGACGACGAAGGCGGCCCAGGCCGGTGCCGAGGCACTGCGCTCGCACGTCGCCGCGCAGCTGGCGCGGGCCAGGGACCGCAGCGTCGCGCTCACCGACGCGGTGGACGACGACGACCTGGTGCGCCAGCACTCGAAGCTCATGTCGCCGCTGGTGTGGGACCTCGCCCACGTGGGCAACCAGGAGGAGCTCTGGCTGGTGCGCGACGTCGGCGCGCGCGAGCCGATCCGCTGCGACATCGACGAGCTGTACGACGCATTCCAGCACCCGCGTGCCGACCGGCCCGCGCTGCCGCTGCTCAACCCGGCCGAGGCGCGCGCCTACGTCGGCGAGGTGCGCGAGAAGGTGCTCGACATCCTCGACCAGAGCCCCCTGGAGGGCCGCCGGCTGGTCCAGGACGGGTTCGCGTTCGGCATGATCGTGCAGCACGAGCAACAGCACGACGAGACCATGCTGGCCACCCACCAGCTGCGCTCGGGCCAGCCCGTCCTGCACGCGCCGCCACCTCCGCCCGGCCGCCCGCTCGCCGCGAAGGAGGTCCTGGTCCCGGCGGGCTCGTTCACGATGGGCACGTCGGTCGACCCATGGGCGCTGGACAACGAGCGGCCCGCGCACGACGTGCACGTCGGCGCGTTCCTCATCGACATCGCGCCGGTCACCAACGCCTCCTACGCGGAGTTCATGGCGGCGGGCGGGTACGACGACGAGCGCTGGTGGAGCGCCGAGGGCTGGGCGTACCGGGTCAAGGCCGACCTGACCGCGCCACGGTTCTGGGTATGGGACGGCGACCGGTGGCTGCGCAACAGGTTCGGCGTCGTGGAGCCGATCCCGCCCGACGAGCCGGTGGTGCACGTCTGCTTCCACGAGTCCCAGGCATATGCCGCGTGGGCCGGCAAGCGACTGCCGACCGAGCCGGAGTGGGAGAAGGCCGCCCGGTTCGACCCGGCCACGGGCCGCTCCCGCCGCTTCCCGTGGGGCGACGAGGATCCCGGCCCCGAGCACGCCAACCTCGGCCAGCGGCACCTGTCGCCGGCCCCGGTCGGCGCCTACCCGGCGGGCGTGTCGCCGAGCGGGGTGCACCAGCTGGTCGGCGACGTGTGGGAGTGGCTGGACACCGACTTCCACGGCTATCCCGGGTTCCAGGCGTTCCCGTACCGGGAGTACTCGGAGGTGTTCTTCGGCAGCGACTACAAGCTGCTTCGCGGCGGCTCGTTCGGCACCGACCCGGCGGCCTGCCGGGCCACGTTCCGGAACTGGGACCACCCGATCCGCAGACAGATCTTCGCCGGCTTTCGGTGCGCCCGCGACGCGTCCCCCGACGAGCTCGCGTAGCGGATGTGCCGCCACATCGCCTACGTCGGTGAGCCGATCCGGCTGGCCGACCTGGTGCTCACACCCGCGCACTCCCTGCTGCGCCAGTCGTGGGCGCCGCGGGACATGCGGGGCGGGGGCACGGTCAACGCCGACGGCTTCGGCATCGGCTGGTACACCGGCACCTCGCCCGAGCCGGCCCTGGTGCGGCGGGCCGTTCCACTGTGGACGGACACGGCCCTGCCGCGCCTGGCCGCGGAGATCACGTCCGGGGCCGTGCTGGCCGCGGTCCGCTCGGCTACTGTCGGCATGCCGGTGGTCGAGACCGCGGCGGCGCCGTTCGCCTGGGACCGGTGGCTGTTCAGCCACAACGGCGTGGTCCGGGGCTGGCCGTCCTCGGTCACCCGGCTCGCGTCCACGCTGCCGGTGGAGGCGCTGCTGACGATGGACGCACCGACCGACGCCGCGCTGCTGTGGGCCTTGCTGCGGCACCGGATCGCCGCGGGCGACAAGCCGGCCGACGTGGTGGCGGCGCTGGTCACCGAGGTCGAGGCGGCGGCGCCCGGCTCGCGGCTGAACCTGTTGTTGACCGACGGCACCGTGATCATCGGTACCAGTTGGACCCATTCCCTGTGGGTGGCCGACCTCGGGCACGCGGTGGCGGTCGCCTCCGAGCCCTACGACGACCACCCCGCGTGGCGGGAGGTGCCGGACCGGCACCTGGTCGTCGCAAACTGGTCCACAGTGGACATCACCCAGATCGGAGCACCATGAGCGAGCTTGCGAGCGGATCATCAAACACCGGGCGACCGCGAGCGGCATCACCGAGCCTGCGAGGGGATGTCGGGAGTGACGTTGACCTGACCGTGCACCTGACCCCGGACGACCTCGTCCGGGGCCTGCGGTCGGACGTCCGCACGGGCCTGACGGCCACCCCGAAGTCCCTGCCGCCCAAGTGGTTCTACGACGAGCGAGGCAGCGAGCTGTTCGAGCTGATCACCCGGCTGCCGGAGTACTACCCGACGCGGGCGGAGCGAGAGATCCTGGCGGCCCGGTCGGCGGAGATCGCGGCGGTGACCGGTGCCGCGACACTGGTCGAGCTGGGCTCGGGCTCGTCGGAGAAGACGCGGCTGCTGCTGGACGCGTTGCGCCACAACGGATCCCTGCGCGAGATCGTGACGCTGGACGTCTCCGAGTCGGCACTGCGCGACGCCGCGTCGGCCCTGGCGGCGGCGTACGACCCGGTGCGCGTGCACGGCGTGGTCGGTGACTTCACCCAGCATCTGGCGCTGCTGCCGGGGTCGCCGGGCCGGCTGGTCGTGTTCCTCGGCGGGACGATCGGCAACCTGGTGCCGGCCGAGCGGGCGAAGTTCCTGGCCGGCGTGCGGGACGTGCTCGAGGAGGGGGAGTGGCTCCTGCTGGGCACCGACCTGGTCAAGGACCCCGCGGTGCTGGTCCGCGCGTACGACGACGCGGCGGGCGTGACGGCGGAGTTCAACCGGAACGTGCTGCGCGTCCTGAACCGCGAGCTGGCCGCCGACTTCGACCTCACGTCCTTCGACCACGTGGCCCTGTGGGACTACGAGGAGGAGTGGATCGAGATGCGCCTGCGCGCCACGCGGCCGATGCGGGTGCACGTCCCGGTGGTCGGGCTGACGGTGACCTTCGTCGAGGGTGAGGAGATGCGCACGGAGGTCTCGGCGAAGTTCCGCCCGGACCTGGTGGCCGCCGAGCTGGCGGACGCCGGGTTCGAGCTGACGCGTTGGTGGACCGACAGCGAGTCCCGCTTCGGCGTCTCGCTGTCGAGAGCCGTGGCGAGGTGAGCCAACGTTCGGCCGTGCCTGATCTCGACCCGATGCCGCGGGTCAACGACGGCGTCGAGTACGACCGCCCAGCGCACCGACAACCCGGTGCTTGCTGTTCGGGAACTACGACCCGGCCACGCAGTACGGGTTCTCCCCGGCGGATGGCCAAGCAGCTCGGCAACGCACGGCTGGTCAGCATCGACTCGTTCGGTCACCGCATTCTCGGCGGCGGCCAGTGCACCGACCGGATCGCGGCGGACTCCCTGATCGACCTGGCGGTGCCGGGTCCGGGCACGGCCTGCCATCCGGACGTGCGGCCCTTCCCCGCCGAGTTACACGATCCAGTGACAGAAATGGCCGGCGAGCGACTCGCCGGCCGTTTTTGTCGGTGTCCTCCCGCACAGTGTCGGACATGTGGCACGACATTCCCTACCGAGGCCCGTTCGATCTCACCGCCAGCACGCGGTTCCTGGAGGGGTTCGCTCCCGCGGCCCGCCCGGACGCGGCCGCGTCGGCCGGCGAGCTGAGACTGGCGTTCCCCGCCGCGCCGAGCTGGCGTCCGGCGGGCGTACTGGTTCGCCAGCCCGCCCGGGACGGGCCGGTGCGGGCCCGGGTGTTCGCCGACGCGTCCGATGCGGACGCCGTGCTCGACCAGGTGCGGCGGATGCTCTCGCTCGACGTCGACGGCTCCGGCTTCGCCGCCGTGGGCGAGCGCGACCCGGTGGTGGCCGAGCTGCGACGGTGCTACCCGGGCCTGCGCCCGGTCACGTTCCACTCGCCGTACGAGGCCGCGTGTTGGGCGATCATCAGCCACCGGATTCGCGTCGTGCACGCGGCCGGCATCAGGCAGCGGCTGGCCGAACGGTTCGGCACACCGGTCGACGTCGCCGGTGTCCGGCTGCCGACGTTCCCCGCGCCCGACGCGCTGCCGGAGCGGGTTGCGCTGGTGAGCGAGCTCAAGAGCGACCGGCTGCACGCCGTGGCCCAGGCCGCGCTGGCCGGTCGCCTCGACGCCGCCGCACTGCGGGCGCTGCCGCTCGACGACGCGATCGCCCGGCTCCGGGAGCTGCCCGGCATCGGCCCGTTCTCCGCGGAGCTGATCCTGCTCCGCGGTGCCGGGCATCCGGACGGCTTCCCGACCGCGGAGGCCCGCCTGCACGACGAGATGGCCCACGCGTACGGCCTGAGCGAACCGACGGTCGCCGACCTCGCGCGGGTGGCGGACGCCTGGCGCCCGTACCGGACGTGGGTGTCGCTGCTGCTGCGCACCCGCCGCGAGGAGGAGACCGCGGAGATCGCCACCGGACGGCGGGTACACCGATGACGGCCGCGCAGCTACTTCCGCAGCATCTTGCGCAGCACGTACTGCATGATGCCGCCGTTGCGGTAGTAGTCCGCCTCGCCCGGCGTGTCGATGCGCACCACGGCGTCGAAGTCCACTGTGGATCCGTCCGCGCGGGTCGCGCGCACCGCGACCGTGCGTGGGGTCTCGCCGTCGTTGAGGGCCGTGATCCCGGTGACGTCGTAGGTCTCCGTGCCGTCCAGGCCCAGCGACGACGCGGTCTCGCCGGCCGGGAACTGAAGCGGCAGTACGCCCATGCCGATCAGGTTCGACCGGTGGATCCGCTCGAACGACTCGGCGATCACCACCCGCACCCCGAGAAGGGCGGTGCCCTTCGCGGCCCAGTCACGAGACGAGCCGGACCCGTACTCCTTGCCGGCGAGCACCACCAGCGGCACCCCGGCCTTCGCGTACGCGACCGAGGCGTCGTAGATCGTCGTCTGCTCGCCGCCGACCGAGCCGTGCCCAATCGAGAACAAGCGGGTGAAGCCGCCCTGCACATCGTCGAGCAGCAGGTTGCGCAGGCGGATGTTCGCGAACGTGCCGCGGATCATCACCTCGTGGTTGCCGCGTCGGGAGCCGTAGGAGTTGAAGTCCCGCCGCTGGACGCCGTGCTCGGTGAGGTACTTGCCGGCGGGGGAGTCCGCCTTGATCGCGCCGGCCGGCGAGATGTGGTCCGTGGTCACCGAGTCGCCGAGCATCGCGAGCACGCGCGCGCCCGAGACGTCCGATACGGGCGCGGGCTCCGCGCCCATGTCCTCGAAGTACGGCGGCTTGCGCACGTAGGTCGACTCCGGGTCCCAGTCGAAGGTGTTGCCGGTCGGCGTCGGCAGCGACCGCCAGCGCTCGTCGCCGGCGAAGACGTCCGCGTAGTCGGTGGAGAACATCTCCGAGGAGATCGCCGAGGACACCACGTCCTGGATCTCCTGCGGCGACGGCCAGATGTCGGCGAGGTACACCGGCTCGCCGTCCGTCCCGGTGCCGAGCGGCTCGGTGGTGATGTCCTTGTCCATCGACCCGGCGAGGGCGTACGCGACCACGAGCGGCGGCGACGCGAGGTAGTTCATCTTGATGTCCGGGTTGATCCGGCCCTCGAAGTTGCGGTTGCCGGACAGCACCGACACGACCGCGAGGTCGGCCTCGTTGACCCCGGCCGAGATCTCGTCCTGCAGCGGACCGGAGTTGCCGATGCACGTCGTGCAGCCGTAGCCGACCAGGTGGAAGCCAAGCTTCTCCAGGTAGGGCAGCAGACCAGCGCGCTCGTAGTAGTCCATCACCACCTTGGACCCCGGCGCGAGCGTCGTCTTCACCCACGGCCTGCGGGACAGGCCCTTCTCGACGGCCTTCTTCGCCAGCAGCGCGGCGCCGATCATCACCGACGGGTTGGACGTGTTGGTACACGAGGTGATCGCGGCGATCGCGACCGCGCCGTGGTCGAGCTCGAACGACGCGCCGTCCACGGTCACCCGGGTCGGCCTGCTCGGCCGGCCCTGCGCGCCATCGGCGGCGGAGTGGTAGTCGAACGGCCGTCCCGCGCCGTTGTCCTGGTGGCCGTACGCGGGCGCGTCACTGGCCGGGAACGACTCGGCCGACGCCTCATCCACAGTGGACTCACTGAGCGGGTCCGGCGCGGCCCCGGAGACGTAGTCGCCGAGCACGCCGCGGAACGCGGGCTTGGCGTCCGCCAGTGCGATCCGGTCCTGCGGCCGCTTCGGCCCGGCGATCGACGGGACCACGGTGGACAGATCCAGCTCGAGGGTCTCGGAGTACGCGGCCTCCTGTGCCGGGTCGTGCCAGAGACCCTGTTCCTTGGCGTACGCCTCGACGAGTGCGACCTGCCCGGCGGACCGCCCGGTGAACCTGAGGTAGTCGATGGTCTCGGCGTCGATCGGGAAGATCGCGCACGTGGAGCCGAACTCCGGGCTCATGTTGCCGATCGTGGCCCGGTTCGCGAGCGGCACGGCGGACACGCCCGAGCCGTAGAACTCCACGAACTCGCCGACCACGCCGTGCTTGCGCAGCATCTCGGTGATCGTCAGCACCAGGTCGGTCGCGGTCGCGCCGTCCGGCAGCTCGCCGTTCAGCTTGAACCCGACGACCCGCGGGATCAGCATCGACACGGGCTGGCCGAGCATCGCGGCCTCGGCCTCGATGCCGCCGACGCCCCAGCCGAGCACGCCCAGGCCGTTGACCATCGTGGTGTGGCTGTCGGTGCCGACGAGCGTGTCCGGGTAGGCCTGGCCGCCCCGCGTCATCACGACTCGCGCCAGGTGCTCGATGTTGACCTGGTGCACGATGCCGGTGCCCGGCGGCACGACCTTGAACTCGTCGAACGCGCTCTGGCCCCAACGCAGGAACTGGTAGCGCTCCTTGTTGCGCTCGTACTCGAGGTCGACGTTGCGCTCGAAGGCGTCCGGGCGGCCGAAGATGTCCGCGATCACCGAGTGGTCGATCACCAGCTCGGCGGGCGCCAGCGGGTTGACCTTGGACACCTCGCCGCCGAGCCCGGTGACCGCCTCGCGCATGGTGGCGAGGTCGACCACGCACGGCACGCCGGTGAAGTCCTGCATCACCACGCGGCCCGGGGTGAACTGGATCTCCGTCGAGGGCTCGGCGCCCGGGTCCCACCCGGCGAGCGCCCGGACGTGGTCGGCGGTGATGTTGACACCGTCCTCGGTGCGCAGGAGGTTCTCGAGCAGGATCTTCAGGCTGTACGGCAGGCGCTCGGATCCGGTGACGGCGTCAAGCCGGAACACCTCGTGCGAGGAGTCGCCGACGGAAAGCTTGTGGCGGGCGCCGAAGGTGTCCTTGCTTGCTGGTGCGGTCACATCCAACTCCATCTGGCCTGGTGGTGTGTTCGGGAACGACCTCTCGACCCAAACAGTACGCTTGTCCTGTATTCGACGCCAAGGAGGGTCGCCACCATGCTGCACCACGTCCAGGTCTGCGCACCGGTGGACACCGAAGATCGCGCGCGGGAGTTCTACTCGGGCGTGCTCGGCTGGGCGGAGCTCCCGAAACCGCCCCTGCTCGCCGCCCGCGGCGGCTGCTGGTTCGGGGTGCCCGGGCATGGCGGTCCGGACGCCGAGCTGCACGTCGGTATCGAGGAGCCGTTCCACCCGGCCCGCAAGGCACATCCGGCGTTCGTGGTGGACATCGACGCCACCGCGGCCGCCGTCGCGTCGGCCGGCTACCCGGTCCGCTGGGCCGACCCGGCGGAGATCCCCGGCCGGCGCCGCTTCCACACCGACGACCCCTGGGGGAACAGGCTGGAGTTCCTCGACGGCGCGTACGCCGGTGGCCCGGCCCCACGAGGGGACCGGGCCACCGGATCGAGTGAGAACCGAACTACGTGTTGGACACCAGCGCGATGACGTCCTCCGGGGTCAGGTCGCTGATCGCGGACAGACCGAGCTCGGTGTAGGTCCGCAGCGGGCTGACGTACCACTTGCCGTCGAACTCGGTGGCAACGACGCCGGTGTTCTTCATGAGGCCGGACGCCAGGTTGGTCATGGCCTGCTTGAGCTCCGGGGGCATGTCGCTGCTGCCAGGAGCCGACGAACCGCCGGGAGCCGACGAACCGCCGATGCCGTCGGCGATGTCCTCGGCGCACATCTGCTGGGTCTCGCCCTCGCGCTCGGCGGTGTAGCAGTCGCCGTCCTTGCGGACCTTGAAGGTCTCACCATCGGCGACGACCTCGATCTCGGACAGCAGCACCTTCATGCCGCCTGACTCCGCGTCGGTCGTCTCGGTCTCCAGCTTGGTGACCTGCACCCCGCTCGGCGGCGGCGTGCCCATCTCCTCGAGCAGCACCGGGCCGGCGTCGTGCAGCGCGCCCATCTCGTCCGGCGGCAGCAGCTCGATCACGCGCTCCAGGTCGGCGTTGATCGAGGCCTGTACCATCTCCTTGACCGCGCCCTCGGCGTCACCGGCGCCGTTGTTCGCGATCGGCTCCTTCGGCCACGGCTTGTCCGCGCTCTGCAGCGCGTAGTCGGCGACCGTGTAGAAGAGGCTCGGGTACCACTTGCCGTCCACGTTGACCGTGGCGATGCGGATCGGCTCGCCGGTCTCCCGGACGATCTCGGCGATGTCGACCTGCTCGTCGACCGGCTCGGAGTTCATGCCGTCCGGGAACGCGGCGTTCACGAACTCCTCGGTCAGCGGCAGCTCGCTGGCGTCGGCGTGCAGTGACACCGTGCCGCCGACCAGCTTGGTGATCGTCAGGTGGTCGTTGACCTTCTCCGCGTTCTTCTCGTCGTACTTGAGGTTCGTCGGCTCGACCGACGCGCCGTGCAGCTTGTTCGGGTTGGCGTCCTCCTTGTAGACCTTCAGCTCCTTGAGCCGGTCGGTCGACTTCGCGTTGAAGTCGACCATCAGCGCGGACTCGGCGGGTGTGAGGCTCTCCAGCACGCCGAGCATGTCGCCCTGGCTCAGGCTGTTGACCAGGTTCGTCGCCGCCTCGGTCGGGTTGGCCTTGCCGGCCTGGTCCTCACTGCTGCGGTTGAGCACGAAGATCGTCGCGGCGACCCCGACCGCGACGATCACGACGGCCGCGATGGCACCGACGATCGGGCCCCGGCGGCGCTTCGACGGTGGCGGCATGCCGGGCCCGCCGTAGTTCGGCTGCCCGTAGCCGGGGCCCAGCTGCTGCCCCGGCTGCGGGCCGGGCTGGTACCCGGGCTGCTGGTACCCACCCTGCTGGGGGTAGCCCTGCTGCGGGTATCCGCCTTGCTGGGGGTAGCCACCCTGCTGCGGGTATCCGCCCTGCTGCGGATAACCCGGCTGCGCGGGGAACGGGCCACTCCCCGGCTGGTTCGGATCGTTCGGCTGCCATGGGCCGCCTGAACCTGGATAGGTCACGGTTCCCCTCCTACGTCTCCGGTAGCGCCACCGCGCCGCCCGGCGAAGATGCCTACGACACCGATCACGGTCAGTACGGACCCGATCAGCATGGTGATCGGACCGGCCTCGGCTATGCCGAGGCCTACGTCCTCGCCACCGCCTACGACGGTTGCTGCACCGGCAATGGTTCCGCAGATTATCGCCAGGATGGTCGAAATCGTTGCGGCGACCCGGCGAACTCCGAACGCATAGCCGATGGCACAGAGCACGATGACCGGGATGATCATCGTCCACCCGTCGAGCACCAGCTCGAGCGGGTTCCCCTCCACGGCCCGGATCGTGCGGATCACGCTGATCGACTGGTAGCTGTCGCGCAGCACCGCGCCGGACACGACCCATGGCAGCAACGTGCCGACCGCGACCAGCAGCAGGCCGAGGGCCGCGACGCACGTGGCGCCGATCCCGAACCGCGTGGCGGCGCGGGACTGCGTTCTGGTCGACACGCGGCACATGGTTACAGATCGTGAGCCGCCGAGGTCCGGTGCCCCCGGCGGCGACTCTCGGTGGTTCTCACGGGCACACAGGGGTGAATGTTGTCCGCGAGAAGCAAGTTTCTGGTGTTACGACTGGTGTACAACGAGGCAAGAGTGGCACAGTGGCCCGGTGGGAGCGATGCCGGTACGGCTGAGCGCCGGATTGCGGGTGGTCACGGTCAGCCTCGTGCTCGTCGCGAGCCTCGGGGCGGGCACCGCCGTGGCCGCGCCGCCCCCGCCGCCCAACCCCAGCGACGACCAGATCTCCGGCAGCCGGGCCAAGGCGAACGCGCAGGCCACCCAGGTCGGCCGGCTGACCAACCAGGTGGCCCGGGCCGAGTCGCAGCTCGTCCAGCTGCAGTCCGACGTCGAGCTCAAGATGGAGGAGGCCAACAAGGCGCTCGTCGACCTGCAGACCGCGCAGGACGAGGCGCGCCAGGCCAAGACCGACGCGGTCGCGGCGAAGGCGGCGGCCGACAGCGCGGCCCGCACGATCACCGACGCGCGCAAGGACCTCGACGAGTTCGCCGCCGGCAG
Source organism: Actinophytocola sp. (assembly GCF_050699935.1). Taxonomy (NCBI): domain Bacteria; kingdom Bacillati; phylum Actinomycetota; class Actinomycetes; order Pseudonocardiales; family Pseudonocardiaceae; genus Actinophytocola; species Actinophytocola sp. Next base: position 23,589 of record NZ_JBOHGB010000007.1, on the reverse strand, counting down.
CTACAAGCAGGGCAGCACGATCGGGTCGATGTCGGCCTACATCGGCGCGAAGTCCCCGCAGGACCTGCTGGCGCGAGCGCAGCTGCTCAACGCCGTGAGCGACAGCCAGCTCGACGCGCTCGACACCCTGGAGGTCGCGCGGACCGACAAGGCCAACAAGGACTCGGCCGCCCGCGCCGCGCTCGCGCTCGCCAACGAGAAGGAGGACCTGGCGCAGGCGGCGAAGGTCGCGGCGGACGCGGCCACCGCGGCGGCCCAGCAGGCGCGACGCGACGGCGTCGCCGCGACGAAGCGGGTGCAGGCTCGGAAGGCGTCCGCGGAGTCGCAGCTGATCGCGGCGCAGTCGGCGGTCAGTGGGCTGGAGAACCAGCGGCGGCGCTACAACGACTGGCTCGCGGCGAAGCGGCGCGAGGACGCGGCGAACGCCCAGCAGGCGGCGGGTGGCGGCGGTGGCGGTGGCGGCGGCACGCAGGTCGCGCCTCCGTCCGGCGGCTCCGTGCGAACGGTGATCAACCGCGCGCTGTCCCAGCTCGGCGTCCCGTACGCGTGGGGCGGCGGCAACGCCTACGGTCCGACCCGCGGCATCCACGACGGCGGCGTCGCGGACCTGCACGGCGACTACGACAAGGTCGGCTTCGACTGCTCCGGCCTGATGATCTACGCGTTCGCCGGGGTCGGGTACCAGCTGCCGCACTACAGCGGCTACCAGGCGCAGGCGGGCCGGCAGGTGCCGCTGAGCCGGAAGGCGCCCGGGGACATGCTGTTCTGGGCGACCGGCGGGCGCATCCACCACGTGGCGCTCTACCTCGGCAACGAGCAGATGGTGGAGGCCCCGTACTCGGGTTCCCACGTGCGCGTCGCGCCGGTCCGGTACAGCGGAATCGTCCCCTACGCCACCCGCCTCCTGTAGGTCTTCACAGCGGTCATACCGGGTTTCCGGTTCCCTTTCCGTGGGGAGAGACGAGCCTGCACATGGAGGTTGTCAGTGACCGAGCCGGCTGAGTCGGTGAACGGATCCGGGTCCGAAGCCAGCACACCAGCCCGCGACGCACAGCTGCTCGAGCGCACGGTGTTCGAGGTCAAACGGGTCATCGTGGGGCAGGACCGCCTCGTCGAGCGGATGCTCGTCGGGCTGCTGTCCAGGGGGCACCTGCTCCTCGAGGGCGTGCCCGGCGTGGCGAAGACCCTCGCGGTGGAGACGTTCGCTAACGTCGTCGGCGGGTCGTTCACCCGTGTGCAGTTCACCCCGGACCTCGTGCCGGCCGACATCCTCGGTACCCGCATCTACCGGCAGAGCAGCGAGAAGTTCGACGTCGAGCTGGGCCCGGTGGTGGCCAACTTCGTGCTCGCCGACGAGATCAACCGTGCGCCGGCCAAGGTGCAGTCCGCCATGCTCGAGGTGATGGCCGAGCGGCACGTCTCCATCGGTGGCCAGACCTTCCCGATGCCCGACCCGTTCCTCGTCCTCGCCACGCAGAACCCGATCGAGAACGAGGGCGTCTACCCGCTGCCCGAGGCGCAGCGTGACCGCTTCCTCTTCAAGATCATCGTGGACTACCCGACCGCCGAGGAGGAGCGGGAGATCGTCTACCGGATGGGCGTGTCGCCGCCGGAGGCCCAGCAGGTGCTGAGCCCCGCCGAGCTGGTCCGCCTGCAGGGCGTGGCCTCCCAGGTCTTCGTCCACCACGCGCTCGTCGACTACACCGTCCGCGTCGTGCTGGCCACGCGCACACCGCTCGAGCACGGCCTCACCGACGTCGCCGGCTGGGTCGCGTACGGTGCTTCGCCGCGCGCGAGCCTGGGCATCGTCGCCACCGCACGGGCGCTCGCGCTCATCCGCGGCCGCGACTACGTGCTTCCGCAGGACGTCGTGGACGTGGTGCCGGACATCCTGCGCCACCGGCTCGTGCTGTCCTACGACGCGCTCGCCGACGGCGTCCCCCTCGACCACATCATCTCCCGGGTGCTGCAGACGGTGCCGCTGCCGCAGGTGTCCGCCCGGCCGCAGTCGGGCGGTGTCCAGCCTCCGCCGGTCGGAGTGGCCGGCAGGTCGTGAAGGACAAGCGCGAGACTCGCGACCGCCCGTCGTGGGCGCCGCCGATCATGCAGGGCGAGCGGATGGAGCACGGGCTGCGGCTGCTGGAGCTCGACGTGCGCCGCCGGCTGGACGGGCTGCTGCAGGGCAACCACCTCGGCCTCGTGCCCGGGCCCGGCACCGAACCCGGTGAGGCTCGCACCTACCAGCCGGGCGACGACGTGCGCCGGATGGACTGGGCGGTCACCGCGCGCACCACGGTGCCGCACATCCGCGAGACGGTGGCCGACCGCGAGCTCGAGACCTGGATGGTCGTCGACCTGTCCGGCAGCCTGTTCTTCGGCACCGCCGCGTGTGAGAAGCGTGACCTCGTGGTGGCCGCCTCCGCCGCGGTCGCGCACCTCACCGGCGGCGGCGGGAACCGGCTCGGCGCGGTGATCGCGACCGGCGAGAAGACGATTCGGCAGCCGGCCCGCGGCGGCCTTGCGCACGCCCGCGGCCTCGTCCGCAAGATCGCCGAGACGCCCCGGGCGCCCGAGGGCGTACGCGGCGACCTCACCGACGCCATCGAGCAGCTGCGCCGCCCGCCGCGCCGGCGCGGGCTCGCCGTGGTGATCTCCGACTTCCTGGGTGACGTCGAGTGGCAGCGCCCGCTGCGCGCGTTGTCCGCCCGGCACGACCTGCTCGCCATCGAGGTGCTCGACCCGCGCGACATCGACCTGCCCGAGGTCGGCACCGTGGTGCTCGCCGACCCGGAGTCCGGCCGGCAGCGTGAGGTGCACGCGTCCGCCTTGCTGCGCAAGGAGTTCGCCGCGGCCGCTACCGAGCACCGGGCCATGGTCGCGGCGGCGATCCGCCGGGCGGGCGGCGGGCACCTGGTCCTGCGCACCGACTCCGACTGGATCGCCGACACCGTCCGCTTCGTCGTCGCCCGCAAGCGGCGGTGGTCGGGGGGAGGGGTGGCCTGATGCTGAACCTGAGCTTCCGCAACTTCACCGCGCCCTGGTGGTTCCTCCTGCTGGTCGTCGTCGCGGCGATCACGGTCGGGTACATCATGGTGCAGCGGATGCGGCACAAGCGCATGATGCGCTTCACCAACCTCGCGCTGCTGGAGCGGGTCATGCCCAAGCGGCAGGGCTGGATCCGGCACGTGCCGGCCATCGTCCTGGTCATCGCGCTGATACTGCTGACCACCGCGATGGCCGGGCCGACCGCCGAGCAGCGGGTGCCGCGCAACCGGGCGACCGTGATGCTGGTGATCGACGTGTCGCTGTCGATGGAGTCCACCGACGTCCGGCCGACCCGGCTGCGGGCCGCGCAGGACGCCGCGAAGGAGTTCGTCAGCGGGCTGACCCCGGGCATCAACCTCGGCCTGATCGGGTTCGCCGGCACGGCCACCGTGCTCGTGTCGCCGACCACCGACCGGGAGGGCGTGTCCAAGGCGATCGACAACCTGAGGCTGGCCGAGTCGACCGCGACCGGCGAGGCGATCTTCGCGGCGCTGCAGGCGATCGAGGGATTCGCGCAGGTCGTCAGCGGCGTGGAGGGCGCGCCCCCGGCACGGATCGTGCTGATGACGGACGGGAAGCAGACGATCCCCACCGACGACGGCAACGACCCGCGCGGTGCGTTCACCGCGGCGCGGGCGGCGGCCGACCAGAAGATCCCGGTGTCCACGATCTCGTTCGGCACCGAGAGCGGTCAGGTCACGATCGACGGCAAGACACAACCGGTGCCGGTGGACGACGAGTCGATGCGGGAGATCGCCAGGCTCTCCGACGGCGAGTTCTACAAGGCGGCGTCGGCTGACCAGCTGCACAAGGTCTACGACACGCTCGGCGAGCAGATCGGGTACGAGACGAAGGACGCGGACGCGAGCAGACCGTGGCTCGTGCTCGGCACGCTCGCCGCCCTGATGGCCGCCGGAAGCGCGTTGGTGATCGGGCAAAGATTGCCTTGACGGTGGCAGGTCGGCGGCTCGGCTGACGACTCGGCAGAGTCCGGCGCGGGCGGTCACGGCGGACCGAATACCCTGGTGGCCGCATAGGGTTCCCGGGGCTGTCGAGGAGTGTGCGTGGGACGTTCAGTGCTGGTCACCGGAGGTAATCGGGGGATCGGGCTCGCGATCGCGCGCGCGTTCGAGGCGCGGGGGGACAAGGTCGCGGTCACCTACCGGGGGAAGCCACCGCCGGAGAGCATGTTCGGCGTGCGTTGCGATGTCACCGACACCGCCGCGGTGGACGCCGCGTTCAAGGAGGTCGAGGACGCGCAGGGACCGGTCGAGGTGCTGGTGTCCAACGCCGGCATCACCGATGACACGCTGCTCATGCGGATGTCCGAGGAGCAGTTCACCCGGGTGCTCGATACCAACCTGACCGGCTCGTACCGGGTGGCCAAGCGCGCGTGCCGTGGCATGCTCAAGGCACGCTGGGGCCGGATGATCTTCATCTCGTCGGTGGTCGGCATGACCGGGGGACCGGGGCAGGTCAACTACGCGGCGAGCAAGGCCGGGCTGGTCGGCGTGGCCCGGTCGATCGTGCGGGAGATGGGCAACCGCAACATCACCGCGAACGTGGTCTCGCCGGGGTTCATCAGCACCGAGATGACCGAAGCGGTGTCCGACGAGCGGCGCGAGACGATTCTGAGCCAGGTCCCGGCCGGCCGGTACGGGGGGACCGACGAGGTCGCCGCCGCGGTGACCTTCCTCGCGTCGGACGCCGCCGGTTACATCACCGGCGCGGTGCTGCCGGTCGACGGCGGGCTCGGGATGGGCCACTGACGCGGTGCTGACAGACTGGTGCCCGCCATGCTCGCCGACCATCCAGGAGGGACGCTCGTGACCGGTCTGCTCGAGGGCAAGCGCCTGCTCATCACCGGCGTGATCACCGACGCCTCGATCGCGTTCCACGCGGCGAAGGTCGCGCAAGAGCAGGGTGCGACCGTGGTGCTGACCGGGTTCGGCCGGATGAGCCTGGTCGAGCGGATCGCGAAGCGGCTGCCGACGCCGCCACCGGTGCTCGAGCTCGACGTGCAGAACCAGGAGCACCTGGACACTCTGGCCGACCGGGTACGCGAGCACGTGGACGGGCTGGACGGCGTGCTGCACGCGATCGGCTTCGCGCCGCCGTCGTGCCTGGGCGCGCCGTTCCTGGACGCGCCGCGCGAGGACGTGTCGGTCGGGCTCGAGGTGTCCGCGTACTCGTTCAAGTCGCTGACCGGGGCGCTGCTGCCGCTGCTCGGGCGCGGTGCCTCGGTGGTGGGCATGGACTTCGACGCGCGGGTGGCGTGGCCGGCCTACAACTGGATGGGCGTGGCCAAGGCGGCGCTGGAGTCGGTGAACCGGTACCTGGCGCGCGACGTCGGCCCGCGGGGGATCCGGGTGAACCTAGTCTCCGCCGGGCCGCTGAAGACAATGGCCGCGAAGTCGATCCCCGGCTTCACCGAGCTGGAGAGCGGCTGGGACGGTCGCGCGCCGCTGGGCTGGGACGCCGAGGACGCCACCCCGGTGGCGAAGACGATCTGCGCCGTGCTGTCGGACTGGCTGCCCGCCACGACCGGCTCGATGATCATGGTGGACGGCGGGGTCCACGCGACGGGCCAGTAGTGGACGCGCTGCTGTGGCTGTCGTTCGGCGGCCCGGAGAAGCCCGCCGACGTCCGGCCGTTCCTGGAGAACGTGACCCGTGGCCGGGGCGTGCCGCTTTCGCGACTCGATGAAGTCGAGGCGCACTACCAGTCGTTTGGCGGCGTGTCGCCGATCAACGAGCTGAACCGGTCGGCGATGGCGGCGGTCACGGAGGCCTTCGCGCGCCACGGGATCGAGCTGCCGGTGTACTTCGGCAACCGCAACTGGCACCCGATGGTCGAGGACACGGTGGCGCGGATGGCCGCCGACGGTGTGCGGCGCGCGCTCGTGTTCCCGACGAGTGCCTACGGTGGCTACTCGGCGTGCCGGCAGTACGACGAGGACATCGCGCGCGCCCGGGCGTCGGTCGGCGCGGACGCGCCGGACCTGGTGAAGCTGCGACACTTCTTCGACCACCCGCTGTTCGTCGGCGCGTTCGCGGACGCGGTGCGCTCGGCGGCCGCGGGCCTGGCCGACCACCGGCTCGTGTTCACCGCCCACTCGGTCCCGCTGGCGGCGGACGCCGCGTCCGGCCCGCCCGACGAGGGTGGGGGCCGGTACTCGCGGCAGGTGGCCGAGGCCGCGCGCCTGGTGGCCGCCGAACTGGGCGTGGCCGACTACGACGTGGTGTGGCAGTCCAGGTCCGGTCCGCCGCGGGTGCCGTGGCTGGAGCCGGACATCCTCGACCACGTCGACGTGCTGGCGGCCAAGGGGGTGCCGGCCGTGGTCGTGTGCCCGGTGGGGTTCGTGAGCGACCACCTGGAGGTCGTGTGGGACCTGGACACGGAGGCTCGCGAACGCGCGGCGGTGCACGGCATGGGATTCGCGCGCGCCGCGGCACCCAGTGGTGACCCGCGCTTCGCGGAGCTGGTGGTCGAGCTGGTGCGGGAACATCTCACGGGCGCACCGGTCCGGAAGCTGTCGTCGTTCCCGGCCGCGGGCCGCACGGTGAACGGCGCCCCGTGCGCGGACCACTGCTGCGAACCCCCGCGGCGCTGACCCGCCCACCGACCTTCGCCGGCCTCCGCTACGTCCTGCCGCTGTCTCATCGAGACTGTCGGTCCCTTCCGGTAGCGTTGAAATCGGGGGGACCCCCGGCGATTGAATGGACCGTTCAATCGGTCGACTTGTCCACAGTCCCGCGCCGAGAAGCCGACACGTCGGTGCGGCCGCGTAGCGTTGAATTCGGGGGACCCCCAGCCGATTGAACGGTCCATTCAATCGGCCCGGCACGACAGGGCATGATCACACCAACGTGATCAACGAGTACTCGGCGACACGCCGGCAGCTTGATAGGCCATCAAGAGCCTGGCACCGCCATCGTCGCGGCGCCCCAGGGGTCGATCTACCTCGTCTCCCAGCAGGCGGAAGGCTACGTGCCGCCCGGGTGGCCTCCGGCCGAGGGGTGGCGGCGCACCATGGTGCGCTTCGATTTCCAGGTAGGAGACCTCGAACTCCGCCGTCGCCGACGCCATTGCGCTCGGAGCCACGCTCGCCGACCACCGACCGCAGGAGCATGTCCGCGTGTTGCTGGATTCGGCCGGGCATCCCTTCTGCCTCAGTCGCGACGAGAACGAGTGAACCGGCCACTCCCACGATTTGACCCGGCCCGGGCGGGGGTCAACGCAGGCGTAGGTAGGCCTCGCCGCGTGGGGAGAGGCGGTAGCCGCGCTCCAGGCTGAGGGTCAGACCGAGGTTCTTGAGCTTGCGAACGTCCACTTTGAATGGGAGCGTCTCGCGGCCCAGCTCGGTGGCGAGGTCGCCGGCGCGGACCGCGGGGCGGCGGCGGATGATGTCGAGTGTCTCCTCGGTCCAGGGTCCGTGCGCGGCGGCACGGTCCAGCCGGGTGAGGCGGCGGGTGATCTCCTCGATGTCCGAAGTGGACAGATGGGTGTCGTTCGCGAGGACGTCGCGTGGGTCGGGCTCGTCGACGTAGCGCAGGCGCAGCAGGTACACCGGGTCGGTCTCGTCGCCACGCAGGTCGGCGACCGCCTCGGCGACCGTGCGGTACCCGGCCGCCAGCGCGTCCACGTGCCGGATCCGCGTGGGTGACACCTCGTTCGCGGACTCGACGACGATCCGGCCTGCCGGCGTCCGGTACACGTTGCCGGCGGTGACCTGCCGGCGCCGCCACCGCCGGAACATCACGGTGATCGACCCGTCGCGGATCCCGGCGTGCAGTCGCTTCTCGATCAGCACTAGCCCGCCTCCCCGGAATTCAAAGTGTTGGTGGCGTTCCAGGGAACAGTGCGGACGTGCGGTTGATTGTGGCTGAGTGCCGTCACGGTCCCCTGAGGTTACGTTTGGTCGGACCAAGACCTCACACGATGATCCACGAAACAGGCGTTAAAGGCGTCCCGCGTGGTCGGAGAGGGCGCGCACCGCGTCGGCCACCGCCGCGCACCTGGCCGTGCGCACTGCCGAGAACAGCGGGCGCAGCGCCTCGGCACGCTTCAGCGCCGCGGACGCGGACAGTGCGCCACCCGGCTCGTCCTCCATCGCCAGCCCCAGGATCGCCGACACCTCGGCTGCCCGCTGCAGTACCCGCAGGGCCCGCTGCGGCATGCCGGCCGGCCAGCGCGCCTTCGTCCGCTCGGCGACCCTGGCCTGCAGCTCCTCTCGCACACCGGTCCGCTGCTTGGCGACCCCGAGCTCGAGGAGCATCCCCGCGGCCACCCGCATGGCACCGGTCAGCTCGTGCTCCGCCTCGCCCAGCGGCACGTTCGGCGGCGGGGTGGCCTGGGCGACCTCGAAGACCGCCCACCGGACGATCCCCTCCGCGACTCGCTCCGGCACGACGCCCAGGTTGCTCAGCACGACCGCCTCGCCGGCCCGTACCGCCTCGGTGGCGAACGCGCTCGCGCCGCCGAGCCCGCGGACGTCACCGGGCGCCGGCATCACCAGCCGCCCGCCGTCGACGCCGGCCCGGCGCAACGCGGCGAGCAACACGGTCGGCACGCCGCCTGGCTCGCCGCGCACGGGAATCTCCAGGGACGCCGCGAGGTTCTCGTCCACGGCGACGACCTCGTGCAGCTCGGCCCAGTCTTGCAGGGCATCGAGCACGTCGTCGGCGGCGGCGGCGCCGCTCAGCCACGCCGACGACCACACCGCCATTGTCACGCTGGGGGATGACACGGACGCAGATTACGCGATCACGACCGCCACCCGTTCGGGGTGGCCCCGTTTGATCAACGTCGCTCGGGGCCCACCTGGCGTTCGAGCAGCTCGCGGAAGCGGCGGCGCTCCTCCTGGGCTCCGAACGCGCGGTTGGGCACCGGGAACAGCGAGGTCGACTCGCCGGTGCGCAGCACGAAGCTGCGGTTGGTCTCCAGCCATCCGGCCAGCGACGACCAGCGCAGATCCGTGTACGCGGTGCCGTCGATGGTCATCATCCGCATCGAGGACTCGTCGGCGGTCGCGGTCACCGTCGCGGCGGCCACCGGGTTGCGGCGGAACGAGATGTACACGTCCAGCACCGGCAGCAGCGCGATGATCAGCCCGAAGACCATCCCGAAGATGCCGGCCGGGAGCGTCCCGAGCACCACCAGCACCGCACCGAACGTCGTGAGCGCCGTGGCGAACCACGGTGACCACCGGTAGAGCGGCGTGACGGCGCGCAGCGCGTCGCCCCAGTCGCCGGGCCGAGGGTCCCACCGCAGTTCGAGCTGCTCGTCCGACATCCTCGTGTCACCCTCCACACCAGGCCGTTCGTGGGCAAAACTAGGCACATGACACATCCCGCACGGGTTCGGGTCGAGCGGGTACGGGAAGCGAACACCGCCACGACCCTAGAGCTTTTCTTCGACCTGGTGTTCGTGTTCGCACTGACCCAGGTCACCGCGCTGATGGCCGCGGACGTGACCGGGCGCGGTCTGCTGCGCGGTGCGCTGTTGATCGCGGTCGTGTGGTGGTGCTGGGTCGGCTACTCCTGGCTGTCCAATGTGGTCAAAGCAGACGAGGGCTGGGCACGGGTCACCATGCTGGTCGCCATGGCCTCGATGTTCCTGCTGGCACTGGCCATTCCGGAGTCCTTCGAGGACCTTCCCGGCGGGCTGCCCGGCCCCACCGTGTTCGCGATCGGCTACCTCGTGCTGCGGTTGGCCCACCTGGTCCTGTTCTGGATCATCAGCGGCGACGACGCCGGGCTGCACCGGCAGGTCGCGAGGTTCGCGCCCACGATGGTCGGCGGCACCGCGTTCCTGCTGCTCGCCGCGGACACCTCCGGTGACGCGCAGCTGCTGCTGTGGGTCGCCGCGATCGTGGCCGACTACGGCGGCACGCTGATCATCGGCTCGCGGGGCTGGCGGCTGAACTCGGCGAGCCACTTCGCGGAGCGGCATGGGCTGATCGTGATCGTCGCGCTCGGCGAGTCGATCGTGGCCATCGGCATGGGCGTCACCGAGCTGCCGATCTCCTGGCCCATCATCGTGGCGGCGACGCTCGGCCTGTCCGTGTCGGCGAGCCTGTGGTGGGTGTACTTCGACACCTCGGCACTGCTCGGCGAGCGCTCGCTGGCCCGTTCCCGCGGCGAGCATCGCGTGGCGATGGCCCGGACCGCGTTCACCTACCTGCACCTGCCGATGATGGGCGGCATCGTGCTGGTGGCGCTGGGCCTGAAGAAGGTGCTCGAGTACGTCGGCGACACCGAGCACCACACGCTGTCCGACCCGCTCTACGGCGTGCCGCTGTGGGCGATGTACGGCGGCACCGCCCTCTACCTGCTCGCGCTCGTCGCGTTCTCCTACCGGTGCTACCGCAAGCTGAAGATCTTCCGTCTGGTCACGGTCGGCGTGCTCGTGGCCGTGGTTCCGCTCGTGGCGAACATTCCGGCGCTCGCGACCCTCGGCGTGCTGGCCGGGGCGCTGATCGCGCTGAACACGGCGGAGGTGCTCCGGTTCGCCGACGACCGCCGACAGCTGCGGCACGACGACGACCAGGTGCACGCCGGGTAGCTGGAGCGACTCCACGTCGACCGCCCGGCGCGGGTTGCGTAGCGTCGGGAAGGTGACAGGAGAGGCGAGGGCACCAGAGGGCCTCCCGCGCACCGCGGGTGAGCTGCGCGCGGGCGGGTACCACCCGCGCGGCGTCAAGACTGAGATTCGCGAGAACCTGCTGGCCGCGCTGCGCGAGGGACGCAACCCGTGGCCGGGCATCGTCGGCTTCGACCGGACCGTGCGGCCCCAGCTGGAGCGGGCACTGCTGGCCGGGCACGACGTGGTCCTGCTCGGCGAGCGCGGGCAGGGCAAGACCAGGCTGCTGCGTACGATCGCCGGCCTGCTCGACGAGTGGACGCCCGTGATCGCGGGCGCCGAGCTCGGCGAGCACCCACTCGACCCGATCACGCCGGAGTCCCGCCGCCGCGCGGTGGAGCTCGGCGACGACCTGCCGGTGGCCTGGCGGCACCGCTCGGAGCGGTACGCGGAGAAGCTCGCCACGCCGGACACGTCGGTCGGCGATCTCATCGGCGACGTCGACCCGGTGAAGGTGGCCGCCGGTCGCACGCTGGGCGACCCCGAGACCATCCACTTCGGACTCGTACCCCGCGCGCACCGCGGCATCGTGGCGATCAACGAGCTGCCCGACCTGGCCGAGCGGATCCAGGTGGCGCTGCTGAACGTGATGGAGGAGCGGGACATCCAGGTCCGCGGCTACACGCTGCGGCTGCCGCTGGACGTGCTGCTCGTGGCCACCTCCAACCCGGAGGACTACACCAACCGCGGGCGGATCATCACCCCGCTCAAGGACCGGTTCGGCGCCGAGGTCTGCACGCACTACCCGCTGACCGTGGCCGCCGAGATCGATGTGATCAAGCAGGAGGCCGACCTGATCGCGGAGGTGGGCGACCCGCTGCTGGAGGTGCTCGCGCGGTTCGTGCGCAACCTGCGTGACTCGTCGGCGATCGACCAGCGTTCCGGGGTGTCCGCCCGGTTCGCCGTGGCCGCCGCGGAGACCGTGTCGGCGGCGGCGCTGCGCCGCTCGGCGCTGGTGGGGGAGGACCCGCCGATCGCCCGGCCGATCGACCTGGAGGCCGTGCCGGGCGTGCTGCGCGGCAAGCTCGAGTTCGAGTCGGGCGAGGAGGGCCGGGAGACCGAGCACCTGACGCACCTGCTGCGCCGGGCGGTCGCCGAGACCGCCAAGGCGCACTTCGCCGGCCTCGACCTGCGCCCCCTCGTGGACGTAGTGGTCGACGGGCACCTGGTCGCCACCGGCGAGCGGGTGCCGGGCGCGGAGGTGCTCGGCGCGCTGCCGGAGCTGCCCGTGCTGCACGAGGTCGCCGCGCGGTTGGACGTCGGGCCGAACGACCCGTCGGGCCGCATCGCCGCCGCGGTCGAGCTCGCGCTGGAGTCGCTGTACCTCGCGCGCCGGCTGGCCAAGGACTCCGAGGACAACGGTGGGATGACGGTGTACGGGCCGTGACCTCGTCGGACCGCTTCAACTACGGTCCGTGGCACGACGGGCCCGACCCGCTGGCACCGCCGGTGGACCTGCGGGACGCGCTGGACGCGATCGGTCAGGACGTCATGGACGGCCGCTCGCCGCGTTCGGCGCTGGAGGAGCTGTTGCGGCGCGGCACCCGCGGCACTTCCGGTCTGGACGAGCTGACCCGGCGGCTTTGGGAACGCCGCTCGCGGATCCAGCGTCGGCACAACCTCGACGGCACGCTGCGGCAGGTGCGTGAGCTGCTGGACGAGGCGCTGCGGGCCGAGAAGACCGCGCTGTTCCCCGACCCGTCCGACGACGCCCGGTTCCGCGAGGCGCAGCTGGACGCGCTGCCGTCCGGGACCGCGGCGGCGGTGCGCGAGCTGTCCGCGTACGACTGGCGGTCCGACGAGGCGCGCGAGTCGTACCGGAAGATCCAGGACCTGCTGGGCCAGGAGCTGATGGAGTCCCGCTTCCAGGGCATGAAGCAGGCGCTGCAGAACATGCGGCCGGAGGACACCGAGCGGATCCGCCGGATGATGGCGGACCTGAACGACCTGCTGCTGTCCCACCTGCGCGGCGAGGACACGACCGAGCAGTTCCGGGACTTCATGCGCAAGCACGGAGAGTTCTTCCCGGAGAACCCGCGCAACACCGAAGAGCTGATCGACGCGCTGGCGCAGCGGTCCGCCGCGGCGCAGCGGATGCTGAACTCGATGTCGGCCGAGCAGCGCGAGGAGCTGGCGGAGCTGATGGCCGGCGCGTTCGGCGACCCGCGGCTGGTCGAGCAGGTCGCGTCGCTGGACGCGAATCTGCGAGCGCTGCGGCCGGGGGAGGACTGGACCGGGTCGGCCCGCTTCCGCGGCGACCAACCGCTCGGCCTGGGTGAGGGCGCGCAGGCGATGGCCGACCTGGCGGAGATCGACGCGCTGGCCGAGCAGCTCGCGCAGTCCTACCCGGGCGCGCGGCTGGAGGATATCGACGTCGAGGCGCTGGAGCGTCAGCTCGACGAGGACGCCGGGGTCGACGCGCGGCGGCTGGCCGAGCTGGAGCGGGAGCTGCGCGAGCAGGGGTTGCTCGAGCGGGCACCGGACGGCTCGCTGCGCCTCTCGCCCAAGGCGTTGCGCCGGCTGGGGCAGACGGCCCTGCGCGACGTGCTCAGCGCCTCGCGCCGGCAGGGCCGGAGGGACTCCCGGGACGCGGGCGCCGCGGGTGAGCCCACGGGGTCGACCCGGCCCTGGCAGTTCGGCGACACCGAGCCGTGGGACACCTCGCGGACCGTGCGTAACGCGGTGCTGCGCACGGCCTCGACGGGTGGCCCGGTGTCGCTGGACGTGGTGGACGTCGAGGTCGTGGAGACCGAGCAGCGGGCCCGGGCCGCGGTGGCGCTGTGCGTGGACACGTCGTGGTCGATGGTGCAGGACGGCCGCTGGGTGCCGATGAAGCGGACGGCGCTCGCGCTGCACCAGCTGATCACCACCCGGTTCCGGACCGACGCGCTGCAGCTGATCACGTTCGGTCGGCACGCGCGGTCGGTGGACCTGGCCGAGCTCGTGAGCCTGGAGGGGGTGTGGGAGCAGGGTACGAACCTGCACCACGCGTTGCTGCTGGCCGGCCGCCACCTGCGCAGGAACGCGGACGCGCAGCCGGTGGTGCTGGTCGTGACCGACGGCGAGCCGACGGCCCACCTGGAGCGCGACGGCGAGGCGGTGTTCGACTACCCGCCGCTGCCGGCCACGCTGCGCAAGACCGTGGCGGAGGTGGACGCGCTGGCGAAGCTGGGCGCGTCGGTCACGGTGTTCATGCTGGGCGAGGACCCGAGCCTGGCCCGGTTCGTCGACCTGATCGCCCGGCGCAGCGGCGGGAGCGTGGTGAACCCCGACCTGGACGGCCTGGGCGCCGCGGTGGTCGGTAACTACCTGCACAGCCGCCGGTCCCGCCACTGACGCCCCCGCGCCGACATGTTCGGTGCCCGGCCTGACGTGGACCGACTGACAAGACCACGAAGGCAACGAGTGCTGTCGGGAACCTGATCGCCGAGCCTTGGACGGTGGCCGGGGTTCGCGCCGCACCGCGAGGTAAGGCCGTGCCGAGCGCACATCAATGACACCAGGCGGTCGCTGGCTCGGGGACGTGGTGCGATCCTGGAGGCAACCGACCTCGCTGGGGGCGCCGATGGCCGACGGGTTCCAACCGGGGTACACGTACGACAACGTCTACTTGATCGTGGTCGATGCGTCCGGGTACTCGAGCATCGTGCGGCACAACCCTCTCGACCGCGCGGCGCACGCGTTCGACCTGCTGCGCGAACGGGCCGTGGCGCGGGTACGCAAGGCCGCGGCTCAGCGGTGCTGCACGCGCGCCGAGCTGTGGTCCTGGCGCGGCGACGGCGGGATCTTCGCGGTCCACGACGAGAACGAGAGCGTGGCCCGCGATGTCGCGCTGACCGCGGCATGCGACATCCTGCTGGTGGACCTGCGCCAGGTCCGCGCCGGCCTGGACCGAACCGAGCTGAAGGGAGAGCTGCGCCTGCGAGTCGCCGTCCACAAGGGCACGATCCGCAACGCCGACGACGGGCGCACGGGTGCCATCCACTCGCCGGTGATCAACCTCGCCGCGCACCTGGAGGAGCTGACCCCGCCGGACTGCCTGACGATCTCCGAGGCGGTGCACCAGGTGGCCGGCCCACACGCGGACGCGTTCGAGCTGGTCGGTGACTACGAGGGCAGCAAGGTCTACCTGATGACCCCGAGCGGTTCCGCCCAGGACGCCCGCCGCGCGTGGCTGGCGAAGGTCGGTCTGGCCGGGAGTACCCCGATCTTCGCGCAGCCCCAGCGCCCAAGCCATGCGGAGAAGGCCCGGCTCGTGCGGGCGGCGCGCGCGGACGTAGTCGACCTGGGCACCGCCTTGCGCACGTGCTCGCGTGCGATGACCACCACTGAGCGGCCGGCGCGTTACCGGGAGACGGTGCTCGACTTCCTCGCCCGGGGTGGCACCTACCGGGCCGTCCTGCTCGACCCGGCATGCGAGGCGACCGCGACGCTTTCTCGCTACCGCAACGAGAACCTGCCGAAGAAGATCCGGTCCTCGATTGTCGCGTTCGGACGGTTCAAGGAACGCCACAGCAGCGTGACCGACGGCCTGCACGTGTACCAGTCGCGCGCATTTCCCGGTTTCGCCGCTATAGCGGTGGATCTGGCTTCCCCCGACGCGATGATCCTGTACTCGCCGTACCTGATGAATACGGCCGATGTCCACATCGAGCGCGGCGACTCACCGCACTACGTCGCGACGACGTCGTCCGGCCCGCTGCTGACGGGCCTGGTCACCCTGCTCACCTCGACGCTCGACAACGGCGCGCTCGAACGCGTGCTGTGACCATGTCGTGGTCCCAGATCAGGGCGCTGAGCTGGGGAGCCGACTCTCGGCGGTACGAATTCACGGAGTAGATCGGTTACTCTCGGTCCTGAGCACAACAGCCTGGGGTGTCTATGGCCGAGCACAGCGAGCGTCGCAGAGTCGCATCGGGGCTCGTCTGGCGGAAGAGCAGCGCCAGCGAGCAAGAAGAATGCTTCGAGATCGCGGTCTCCTGGCACGCCGTCCTCGTTCGCGATTCGAAGAGTCGATCTGGCGCTGCGCTGGCGTTTCCGCGAGAAGGCTGGGAAGACTTCCTCGAGAAGTTCAGCCGCTGACCACGGTGTGTTCGAGTGGCAGGCATTTGGCGAGCAGGGACCGTACGTACGCGGCCGCCGTCAGTGAGGCGTACCGGCGCCAGGCATCGTCGCGGTGGCCGTCGCCGTAGTCGCTGATGCCACGGACCACGAACCATTCCTTGCCGTTCAGGAAGCTGCTGCGACCGATGCCCGCCCCTTCCATCTCCACGGCGAGGAATCCGTGCCGCGCGGCCAGTTCGTCACGCGTGGCTGCGTCTCGCACCGAGATGTCCGCACTGCCGATCGATCCGTAGTGCACCTTGGGCATGCCGCTCGCGGGATGCCCGCTCAGGTTCCGCCGCGGATGCGGTATTTCGTTGCCCGCGCTGTCACGCAGCACGTCGGTGCGGCGCGGAGGCCTGCTGTACCGCACGAGGTTCGGAGGCCGACCGGTTCCGATCCACTGTTCCCACGGTCGTAGGCCACCCAGTTCGTCCGCGTTCAGCATGTCCGCGCACCGCACGAACCGAGGGGAGGGGCGGGGAAACTGGCGGCGTTGCTGATCGCCATGGGCGGCGCTGCGGATGTGGCCGTAGTCGATGACGCCTCGGGTGGCGACGACGATGTCGCCAAGGCGGACGTGACGTTCGGGCTGATCGCGGTTCGGGATGCCTGCGGCGATACCGACCATGAGGACCGCGACGATTGACGGGAAGCTGCGTAACAAGTGCGTGCAACCATCGGCCGCCGCGTCCGTGGCTGTCTCGCCGAGCAGGGTCAGGGCTACACGATGTCCACGCTCCGTCCGCCTGCTCGGCACCGATGCGAGCACGTAGGCCGCCGGATCGCCGACCACATCGCGTTCCGCGGGTGTGTTGAGCAATGCGCGCACGGCAGCGAACTCCTCCGGTATCGCCGTGACGATCCCGATGGTGGGCGGGCCGTGCCTCGCCGGCTCTGGCCGCCGCGGCCGGGGGAACTCCTCCAGGGCCGCTGGTGGCTGGGCCCTGTAGTCGCGGTTGTGCCTACTCGCTGATGGAGTCATGGCACGACCGAACCTCCCTCCCGCATCACCGGGTGTCGAGCTGCATCCTGTCGACCACGGCATTGAGCGCCGCGTCGCTCTCCTCCTCCGGCGTGGCGATGTCCTCCAGAATCGAGAAGCGCTCGACGAACTCGCTCGTGGTCTCGAAGTCGTCCTTGATGAGCGCGACGCCGTCCGGGTTCTCGATGCTGACGATGGTGTCCTCGTCGTCGGAGGCGAAGTCGAGAATTGTGAACGATGCCCGAATCCCTGGATGCATGCCGACAGAGGACGGCACGACTCGGATGCTGAGGTTCGGCTGCTTCGCCATCTCCCTGAGGTGGTCGAACTGCCGCCGCGTCACCTCCTGGCCGCCGATCCACCTGTGCAGCGCCGCCTCGTCGATGATGAACCAAGCCTGCTTGCCGTCCTCGGGTGCCAGGATCCGCTGGCGTCGCGTACGCACCTGAACCGCGCGCTCGATCCAGTCCTCGTCGTGGCTCAAGCCTTCGAAGAGTGCTCGCATGTAGTCCTCGGTCTGCAGCAAGCCGGGTACGACGAACGAGATGACCTGCCGGACTTGTGTCGCCGAGTCCTCGTAGTCGAGGTAGTCGAGGAACTGCTGGCGGTACACCGATCGGTAGGCGTCCCACCATGCCTCTTCCTTCGCGCGGGTGATCGCGAGTAGATCGTCTGTCTTGGTCCGGTCGCTGACGCCGTAGAAGTGCAGCATGGCTCGGACGTCCGAGCTCGACACCTGCACGGCGCCGGTCTCGATTCGGATGATCTTCGAGATTGACCAATCGAGCCCGGCCGCGGCGGCTTTTTGCGTGCAGCCGGCCGACTCCCGTAGTCGACGAAGCTCGGACCGGAGTCGACGCTGTTGCATCACACGGCTGCCGCCCTGTGCCATCGGTGAGTCCTCGTTTCTGCATGGTGGTGAGGTGCCACTAGCAGGACGCCATGTTGCATCATGATACCTCGTATCCTGCGAGCGGCATACTGATGGGCGGCACGCTAGCAGCTAGCGCGCTGACAGCTTTCAGCGACGGGGTTGCGGACGTGCACGACGAGGCCGCGCCGAGGGGGCTTGCGGCGTGCGCGGTCCCGGGGGCTAGGCAGGCGGCACTATCTGCTCACCCGGCGTGCGTCACCGGCCGAGCGAGTTCGAGGCCCGATCAGCCGAGTGCGGACGAGACGCTTTTCCCGCCTGCTCAACCCATGTCGTCCACGAGTGACGGTTAGGAGGTGATGTCCTTGGTGCGGAAGCGGCGCCAGGCCAGGAGGCCGAAGAAAGCGCCGTAAGTCACCGCGGAGAACGCGCCGGCGGCCATGTCCGACCAGTCGATGTCGGTGGAGATCAGGTCGGACCAGGCGAACGCGTAGTGCGTCGGCAGGTAGTTGCGGAGACCTTCCAGCGCGGTGATCTGGTCGAGGATCTGCGACAGGATCGCAACCAGCACCGTGCCACCGACCGCGCCGAGCGGGGCGTCCGTCGAGACGGTGAGGAACAGGGCCACGCCGGCCACCCACAACAGGTGCACCGCGAGGTAGCAGATGGTCAGCACGAGCGCGACCATCGCCTGGCCGAAGGGGATCGCGTCGCCGGTGGGGCTTACGGCCTGGCCGGTGCCGTAGAACACGACGCCGACGCCGAGCGCCACGGCCGGCAGCAGCGTGATCGCGAACAGGGACAGCAGCGCGGAGGCCACGGCCTTCTGGCGCATCAGCCGGTGGCGTGGGATCGGCATCGCCAGCAGGTATTTCAGGCTCGACCACGAGGCCTCGCTCGCGATCGTGTCGCCGAAGAACAAGGCGACGATCATCGGGAGCAGGAAGCTGCCCGTGGCGAACAGCGCGAACACCACGAAGTTCGGCGCGCTGCGGGTCGCGAGGTCGACGAAGCCGCCGGAGCGCGCGCCACCGTCGTCGGTGCCGAACTCGAACGCCGCCCACAGGATGAACGGCAGCAGCACCAGGAAGCCGAGCGTCACCTGCACTCGCCGCCGCCGCAGCTGCCGGATCAGCTCGACCCGCAGCCGCAGGGTTCGCCGCGCCCGGTAGCCGACCACGGACCCGTCGGGCGCAACCTCGACCGTCTCGTGTGCCGCCGCCTCGGCGAGCACCTCCAGCGCCGCCGGGTCGGTGTGCACGTCGTGCTCGTCGTAGGCCTGGACGTCGGCCGTGTCGCGGGGGCTCATCGGCCTGCCTCCTCGGCGGTGTGGACGGTGGGGCGCCGGTCGGCGGCGCCGGGCGAGTCGGGGTGGCTCATGCCCGTGTCTCCTCTCCGACCAGCTGGAGGAAGGCGTCCTCCAGGCGGCGGCGCGGGCCGGCCTGTTCGACGGCCACGCCGGCCCGGACCAGAGTGGCCAGGGCGTCGGCCCGGGGGAGGCCGTCCAGATCGGCATGCACCATGGTGCCGTCGACCACGACGCCTTCCACGCCGTCGACCGCGCGGAGGACCTCCGCTGCCTCGGCGGGCCGGTCGACCCGGAAGGTGGCCTCGCCCGCGCCACCGACGATGGCGTCCACCGGGCCGGCCGCGACCAGGCGGCCGTGGTGCATCACGACCACGTGGTCACAGGTCTGCTCGACCTCCGCCAGCAGGTGCGAGGACACCAGCACCGTCCGCCCGGCCGCCGCGTACCGGCGCAGCACTTCGCGCATCTGGTGGATCTGCGGCGGGTCGAGCCCGTTGGTCGGCTCGTCGAGCACGAGCAGGTCCGGCAGCCCCAGCATCGCCTGCGCGATCGCCAGCCGCTGCCGCATGCCCTGGCTGTACGTGCGCACCCGCCGGTCCACGGCGTCGCCGAGGCCGGCGATCTCCAGCGCCTCCGTGAAGTGCGCCTTGTCCACCGGACGCCCGGTCGCCGCCCAGTACAGTTCCAGGTTCGCGCGCCCGGACAGGTGCGGCAGGAACCCGGCCCCCTCGACGAACGAGCCGATCCGGGACAGCACCGGGGCGCCCGAGTACACCCGGTGGCCGAACACCCGGATGCCGCCGCCCGTCGACTTGATCAGGCCCATCAGCATCCGCAGGGCCGTCGTCTTGCCCGCGCCGTTCGGGCCGAGCAGCCCGAGCACCTGCCCGCGCTCGACCCGGAACGACAGGTCGTCGACCGCCGTGACGCCGCCCGGGTAGGTCTTCGACAGGTTCTCGATCACCAGTGGCACGTCGACGAGCGACGCGTCCGAGTCGACCGACCGGCGGCGCCGCAGCGCGCCCCAGATGCCGGCCAGCACGCAGATGCCCAGGACCACGGCGATGCCGGTCAGTGGGCCGGTCGGCAGGCCGGTGTCCGACCGGGTGCCGGCCACCACGGGCGCGTCGACCGTGGCGTTCGGCGCGACCGACACCCGGTACGCCGCTGCCTGCGCCGGGGTCGCGTACGCCTGGTCGGTGGTGCTCACGACGAGCTCGATTCGCCGGTCCGTCTCGATAGGACGGACGATGCCGGGCAGCGTCACGGTCAGCTCGACCGGCCGCCCGTCGGCGGGCAGGGAGGGGATCCGCAGCGGCGAGACCGCCGAGCCGGGCAGGAGCCGCGCGCCGTCCGGGCTGACGTCGTACAGCTTCGCGAACAGCACGGCGCCGCCCTGCGGCACCGGCGCGCCCGGCACGGCCGACACCCGCAGCCGGACCGTGCTCGACCCGGCGATCAGCAGCTGCGAGCTCAGCGGCCGGCTGGTGAACCGCGCGGCCTGGCCGGGCAGGTCGATCGCCACCCGGCCCGCGAGCCGCGACGAGCTGCCGATGATCGCGCCCAGCCCGGGCATGCTGCTGACCGAGGCCGGGTTGCCGCCCGGCGGGTTGATGATCGTCTGCTCCGGCCCGTAGACCCGCACCTGCCGCCGGTCCGTGGTCGTGCCGTCCAGCCCGGGATAGGTGTCGGTCGACACCGTGCGCACCGACGGCGCGCCCCGCACCCGCAGCGCGCCCTGCACCGCGTACTCGAGTCCGGTTCCCGGGTCGTCGCCACGGCCGCGCAGGTGGAAGTCGAACCAGTCGGCGATCTGGCCACGCAGGTCCGGCCCCGGCTGGCCGCCGTCGTGCCCGCCGGTGTACCAGACGACCTTGACCTTGCCGCCCGCCTCGTCGATCTGCCGCGCCGTGGCGTCGGCCTGGTCGAGTCCGAACAGCGTGTCCTGCTCGCCCTGCACGAGCAGCGTCGGCTGGGTGATCTGGTCGGCCACCGAGACCGGCGACACCGAGCGCAGCAGGTCGACGGTCTGCTGGCTGGCCCGCCCGGTGGTGGCGACCTCGGCGTAGGCGAGGCAGAAGTCCTCGCGGAACTTGCCGCACGGGTCGCCGCTGTCGAGCCGGGGCCCCGCGCCACCCGCGCCGGCCGGCGCTCCGCCCGACGGGTCGGCCTCGGTCGGCGCACCTCCCGGATTCACCGGGGCGTCCGCGTCGTCGTCCTCGTTGCCCGGCTCGATGGCGTCGGTCGACGGGTCGGCGAGGCCCGCGCCGCCGACCCCGGCCGCGAAGAAGATGCCCGCCCAGGACCGCTTGAACACGCCGTTCTCGGTGGCCGCGTTGGCCGCCGGGGTGGCCGGGACCGGGCCCTGTGTGGCCGAGTTCGGCAGCAGCGCCTGGCTCAGGTCGTTGTAGGTGATGGTCGGCGCGAGCGCGTCGACCCGCTTGTCGGTGCCCGCGAGCAGCAGCGACAGGGCGCCGCCGTAGGAGCCGCCGGTGACCCCGACCCGCGGGTCGTCCGGCCCGTCCTGGAGCACCTCCGGTCGTGACGCGAGCCAGCTGACCAGCTCGCTCGCGTCCGCGACCTCGGCCTCCCGCGAGTTCAACGCGATCTCCCCGCTGCTGCGGCCGAATCCGCGCGCGGAGTACGTGAGCACCACGAACCCGCGCTGTGCGAGCTCACGCGCGTCGCCGTCGACGCTCTGCTTGTTGCCGCCGAACCCGTGCGCCACGATGATCGCCGGCGCGGGGGTCTCCTCCGGCACGTACAAGGTCGAGTCGAGCCTGGTTCCCTGGCCGGCGCCGGTCAGGGTCTCCTCCCGGGTGTGGACCGCGGGCGGTTCGTCGACACGGTTGAGCCAGACCACGCCGCCGGTCGCGACGACGGCGACGGCCAGCACGACCAAGATCCAACGCATGCGGGAGCGGGAGATTCGGGCCACGAGGAGACCGTATGCGACTCTTCCTGAGAGTGGCTGAGAGTCTGCCCAGTCGGCCCGAAATGTCCGTTCCGTACGAAAGTGACCAAGCGCATCCACCCTGGACTGGTGCGTCTCCGGAGCGCACGCGACAATGAGCGCAGTGGAGGGGAGTATTCCTTCGCGTCGATGTCGTCAACACGGATCGCCCAGCACCGATCCCGGCGTCGGCGGCCGGTTCCGACCGGCGGAAGAGACCTCCGGTCAGACGCGTCGTTGCGGACCGGAGGTTCGGTGAATGAACGTTCCCATGTGGGTGTGGCTCGCCACCATCGGCGGCCTCCTGGTGTTGCTTGCCATCGACCTGATCATCGTCGATCGCAAGCCGCATGAGGTGACCATCGGCGAGGCGGCCCGCTGGGTGACCTTCTACGTGGCGGTCGCCGTACTGTTCGGCATCGGCATCTGGATGTTCGCGGACGGCACGCATGCCGGGGAGTACTTCGCGGGTTACATCACCGAGTACTCGCTGTCGGTCGACAACCTGTTCATCTTCCTGGTGATCATGTCGGCCTTCGCGGTGCCGACGATCCACCAGCACCAGGTGCTGCTCGTCGGCATCGTGCTCGCGCTCGTGCTGCGTGGCATCTTCATCGCCATCGGCGCGGCCGCGATCGCCCAGTTCAGCTGGGTCTTCTACGCGTTCGGCGTGTTCCTCGTCTACACCGCCGTCAAGCTGTCCCGCTCCAACATCGGCGGGGACTCGGACGAGGACTACGAGGAGAACCGGATCACCCGGTGGTCCAGGAAGCTGTTCCCGGTCACCGAGGACTACCACGGCGCCAAGGTATTCACCAGGATCAGCGGCAAGCGGTACGCGACGCCGCTGTTCATCGTGATGATCGCGATCGGGTCGGCGGACGTGATGTTCGCGGTCGACTCGATCCCGGCGATCTTCGGCCTCACGAAGGAGCCGTTCCTGGTCTTCGCCGCCAACGCGTTCGCGCTGATGGGCCTGCGGCAGCTGTACTTCCTGCTGGGCGGGCTGCTCAAGCGGCTGGTGTACCTGTCGGTCGGACTCGCGGTCATCCTCGGCTTCATCGGCGTCAAGATGATCCTCGAGGCGCTGCACACCAACGCGCTGCCGTTCATCAACGGCGGCGAGCCGCTGCACGTGCCGACCGTGAACATCGCGGTGTCCCTGTCGGTGATCGTGGGCGTGCTGGTGATCACCGCGGTGGCGAGCCTGCTCAAGACCCGCCGTGACGACCGCCGCGAGGCGGTGGCGGCGGCCGAGTCCGCGGACCGGTCCAAGCCCTGATCAGGCCACCTCGACGAGGTCGTACCGCGAGTTCAGCTCCGTCCACGTCACGTGGTGCCGGCCGTCCGCGGAGTGGTAGCGACCATCGTCGCCGGGCTGCCAGGTGCGCATGCGGATGTCGCGCACGGTCGGCAGGTCGGTCGGGTTCGGCGTGGTGCCGACCAGCCAGACGCGGGGTCTCTTCTCGTGCTCGTTCGTGTTCATGGTGGGCCTCTCGATGCTCTGTCCGGTGATGTGATGCCGCTCACCAACCCTTCGTCACTGACGCTAAGAGCCTGTCCTTGATCCCGGTGTTGGGCATAGGTCGGGCCTCTGCTAGATGATCTTGACACCACATCATGATCACGACCAGCAGAGGCCCGGCCCACTTTGTACCCTGTCGCCGATCTGCCCATGT